>CAYVVR010000270.1:0-5945 GCA_964454655.1 uncultured Planctomycetaceae bacterium
AACTGGTGTTCGAAGACACCGCGACGGCCGGTTCCGAGACGGTCAGTTGGGATGCAGCGACGAAGACGCTGACCATCGGCATCGAAGACGGTGTGTCGACCGCGACGCAGGTCATCAACGCCATCAACAATGATGCGACCGCTAGTGCCCTGTTCACCGCGGCGACGGGCGGTGGCGGCGACGGCAGCGGAACCGTGACGATCTCCGACTACGCCGTGCTTAGCGGCGGCCAGGTCGATAACGGTACCCAGGACGGTGTCGCCCTGTTGGGGAACTCGGACGAGCAGAACACCGGGTTGACGTTCGAGGCGACCGAGTACGGTTCCGACGCGTTCGTCTCGGTGAAGGCCCTCAGCGGCACGTTCGAGACGACCGATGCGGACGGCAATGTCGCCACCCGCGTGAGCGGTACCGACGTGAACGTGCAGATCAACGGTATCGAGGCGGTCGGTAACGGCCTGAGTGCTTCGGTCAACACGTCGTCGCTCGACTTGACGTTGACCCTGTCGAGTTCCGTGTCGTCCGGCTCGACGTTGAACTTCTCGATCACCTCGGGTGGTGCTCAATTCCAGCTCGGTCCCGACGTGGTTTCGAACCAACAGGCCCGCATCGGGATCCAGAGCGTGAACACCGCCAAGCTCGGCAGCTCGCGAGGTCGTTTGAGCGACCTGCGGTCGGGCGGCAGCAAATCGCTGACCAACGACGTGATCGGTGCTGCGGCGATCGTCGAAGACGTGATCACGCAGGTGACGACGCTTCGCGGACGGTTGGGTGCGTTCCAACGAACGACGTTGGAAACGAACATCGCCGCTCTCAACGACACCTTGGAAAACTTGACCGCGGCCGAAAGCGACATCCGCGACGCCGACTTCGCGGCCGAAAGCGCCAAGTTGACCCGAGCCCAGATTCTGGTCCAATCGGGTACGTCGGTGCTCTCGATCGCCAACAGTAACCCGCAAGCCGTGTTGTCGCTGCTGCGGTAATAAATCGGCGGCCCGGTCGGGTGCGAGCCGACTTCACACGCCGGCTTTCCGACCGATGACGACGTGACCTTCCGCACGCCCCTTCTTCCGACGTTGGAAGAAGGGGCGTTTTGTCGTGGTGGGAAGGTTCGGATTTCCAAACACGTGTTAGGGGGCGTGTTCCGGTCGACCGTTTTCGGCGAATCGGCGATTGGACGGATCTTTGAGGGCGAGAGTACAATACATTAAGGACGTCTTTAATCTGGCGGATAAGGACGCACGCTTGCGTGTCTGTTCGCGGGAGGCCTTCGCACCGGCACGGCCGGTCGAAAATCGAGCGGCGATCGAGTTTTTTGAGAATGAGCACAGGTAGCTCGGCAACCACGGCACGACATCACGAAGCCATTCTGGCGGATGATCCGCCCCTATTGGAGTGGCACAACTGGCCGTTGCGCGATGAGCCGTTGGTTGCGATAATGCTGGCGGTTTCGGTCGTCGCGGTAGGCGGGGCCGTCTTCTGGACGACCGGCCGCATCCTGTGGACGGCGATCGCCGTGGGCGTGTTGTTGTTCGCCTTCATCCGGGCCGTTTTGCCGGCCACGTACCGCATGGGACCGCGCGGCGTCGAACGAATCGTCTTCGGGCGGTTGCAACGTATCCCGTGGCAGGCCATCGGCGCCGTACGCGTGGAACGAAACGGTCTGTTGCTTCTCGATACGGCTGAATTTTGTCCGATCGATTCGTTGCGGGCGGTCTACGTTCCGTTTGCCGAACATCGCGAAGCGATTTTGGCACGCCTTGAATACTATCTGGCGCAACGCGGGACTCCGTCGGAATGACGTCGAGGCCTGCCTGCGGTTCTCCGGTTTGAATGCCTCGGCGTCTGCAATTACAGTAAACCCCTTCGGTAGTAGGGGTGTGTTGTCGAGCATCGAGAAGGAGTTCCGCCATGAAATACGGTCTTGTTTTGCCGTGCGCAGTCGTATGTTTCGCCGTCGTGTCGGTTGGAGGGGGCGTTGCCCGAGCCGATGAAGGCGCCGTGCGTTTCGACAAACGTTGCTTGATGGTGAGTCCGAACGAAGGCTGTACGGTCGCCGATGTCGACAAGGACGGCACGCTCGACATCATCGCGGGAACGCATTGGTTTCGCGGGCCCGACTACGTGCCGCATCCCGTTCGCGACCTGCCGCAAACGATGGAAGAATACTATCCCAACAATGCCGATTTGGCGTACGACGTGAACGGCGACGGTTGGGTCGATGTGATCTCGGGCGGATGGCAGGAATCGGAGCTCTACTGGTACGAAAACCCCGGCAAATTGGGACTCGAACGCGGCTACAAGTGGACGCCGCACTTGCTGAAAGACACTCGCGGGCAGAATGAGATTTTCGTCTTGCACGATTTCGACGGCGACGACGTCCCGGAGATTTTCGTTAGTTGCTGGATCAAGAACGATCCCGTCGTCGTGTGGAAACTGACCCGCGATGAAAACGGAAACCCGACCATCGAACGCCGTGTCATCGGCGAGAACGGCGGCGGGCACGGCTACGGTTTCGGCGATATCAACGGCGACGGACGGGAAGACGTGCTGTGCGAAGTGGGATTCTACGAACGCCCCGCCGGTGATCCGTGGGCGACGCCTTGGAAGTTTCATCCCGAAACCGCCCTGCCGCATCCCAGTTGCCCCTGCTTGATCGTCGATGTCGACGGCGACGGTCGCAACGACATCGTTTGGGGGAAGGCGCACGATTACGGTTTGTATTGGTGGCGCCAAGGCGAACCGAAACCCGACGGAACGACGACGTGGACCGAACATCTCATCGATCGGTCGTGGTCGCAGGTGCACGCCATCGCGTGGGCCGATATCGACGGCGACGGGGCCTGCGAGATCATTACGGGGAAGCGAGTTCGCGGGCACGCCGGGAAGGATCCGGGCGGCAAGGAACCCGAATGCCTGTTCTACTACAAGTGGCAGCCGACGGAGCGTTCGTTCCGCCGGTACACGATTGCCGATTTCGGAGAAGGCGTGGGCACCGGCATGCAAATCAACGTCGTCGATTTGAACGGCGACGGCCGGTTGGATATCGCCGTGGCCGGAAAGACCGGCACATGGGTGCTGATCAATCGCGGACAGGAAAATTGACCGCTCGCGACGCGGCACGATCGACCGGTCGCCCCGAGACGCCCCCGGCAACGCGTCGTCAATGGCAAGCGGAGAGCCATTCTCCCGACCACAGGCGGCATTGACGGCGCGTTGCGTTTCCCTAAAATACGTTCTTTTCGTAGGTTACATCGCGAGCGGTTGGAGTGCGCGCACGCGACGGGAAGTGCCAATTTCAGGGTAATATCCCGACGAGTTCGCGATTCCCGTCTGCCGACGGCAGCTTCTCACGTCTCTTAAGCGACAAAATAGGTGTGTTGGGAGAAATGGAAAACAGCAAGAAGGCGGATGCCCGGCAATCCCAGGCGGCTCAATCAAACGCGGGCCGAAAGAAGGCCAAAATGAGCCCTCTAGAAAAGTCGCGGCGTGAGAAGTTGGAAAAAATCCGGCAACTCGGGCATGATCCGTGGGGATCGCGTTTCGACGATCACCAGGCGATTGCCGCGATCCGCGAGCGGGAAAGCGAGATCGAGGTCGTCCCTTCCGGCGACTGCGAAACCGGCAAACCGCCGGAAGAACGCGGGCCGCGCGTGCGAGCGGCAGGACGCATCCTGCGCCAACGCCGCTCGGGGAAGCTGATCTTTCTCGACATTGCGGATTGGACCGGCAAAATCCAGGTCCTTATCGGTAAGGCCCAGGTAGGCGACGAGAATTGGGAGCTGGCCCGGTGTTTCGATCTGGGAGACATCATCGGCGTCGATGGTGAGCTCAAGCGAACGCGGACCGGCGAATTGTCGATCTTTGCCGACGGTCTGAAGTTCTTGTGCAAGTCGATCGAGACCCCGCCCGAAAAGTGGCACGGACTCAACGATCCCGAGCTTCGGAACCGCATGCGCTACCTCGACCTGGTATACAGCGAGGGGGTGATGGAGCGATTCTTGCGGCGGACGAAGATCGTCCAGTCCGTCCGCAATACCCTGGCGGGCGAGGGGTTCGTCGAAATCGAAGGGCCCACGCTGCACGCGATCGCCGGGGGCGCCGCGGCGAGGCCGTTCATCACCCACCACAACGCGCTCGACATGCCGTTGTACTTGCGCATCGCGTTGGAGCTGCACTTGAAGCGGTTGCTAGTCGGCGGCATGGAACGCGTCTATGAACTGGGCCGCGTGTATCGCAACGAAGGCATCAGCCCGCGACACAATCCCGAATTTACGATGCTCGAGGTCTATCAGGCCTACGGCGATTACCACTCGATGATGGATCTTACCGAGAAGATCATCGTCGAGGCGATCCAGGCGACGGGGCAACCGCTACAATTGCCTTGGGGCGACGTGACGATCGATTTCACACCGCCGTTTCAGCGGGCGACATACGCCGACTTAGTGCGGGAGCACACCGGTGTCGACGCCGACGACGTCGAAGGTTTGGCGCGATTCGCCGAAGAAAAGGGGCTGGAACCGGCGGGTAAACATCCCGACGTGGTGAAGAACGAAATCTTCGAAGAGTTCGTCGAGCCGAAGCTGACGGGTCCGGTGTTCGTGATGGACTACCCGGCTGCGATTTGTCCTTTGACGAAACGGAAAGCGGATCGCCCCGAGATCGCCGAACGGTTCGAGTTGTTCGTCCAGGGGATGGAACTGGCGAACGCGTACACCGAGCTGAACGATCCCGATCTCCAAGAAGAGCTGTTCGCCCGACAACTCGAAGGTTTGCCCGAGGAAGAATCGATGGCTCGCATGGATCGCGACTTCATTCGGGCCTTGCGGCACGGCATGCCTCCGGCGGGGGGGCTCGGAATTGGTATTGACCGGTTGGTCATGCTTCTCACAAACTGTCAGAGCATCCGCGAGGTGATTTTGTTCCCCTTGTACCGTCTCGAGACGGACTGATCGCGACGGCGCGTGATGGGGAGCATGCTTCGCCCGTAAACCGCAGGGGACAGCGATTCGCGAACAAGGAGGTTCGTTTCGTCCGGGAATCTGTTTAGGGCCGCAGGACCGTCGACGCTTGGCGTGTGCGCCGTAGGTGTTTGATTGCGCGTTTCGGCCGTAACCGCGGCGACGGTATCGGCCGTACGAGCGGGGCCTGTTTCCCGGCGATCGACAGGGAGTCGATTCGATGTACAAGCTTCTTTTGTGCTGGCGGTACCTGCGGACGCGCTATATCGCCTTGGCGTCGATCATCAGTGTCATGTTGGGTGTGGCGACGATGATCGTCGTCAACAGCGTGATGCTGGGGTTTCGCACCGAGATGCAGAATCGGCTTCACGGGATCCTTTCGGACATCATTTTTCAATCCCGCAGTCTCGAAGGGTTTCCCGACGCCCAATGGCACATGGACCAAATTCGTCGCGTGGCGGGCGATTCGATCGAGGCGATGACGCCCACGGTCGTCGTGCCGGCGATGCTCAGCTATCGCGTGGGCGACAACTGGATCACGCGGCAGGTCGATCTGATCGGCATCGATCCGGCTACGCAGGGGCAGGTGAGCGATTTCAGCCGCTATCTCCAACACCCCGAAAACCGCAAACAGCTCAGTTTCGAATTACGCGAGGGGGGATACGACACACGCGATCATCAGGCGGGTGACGAAGCTCCCGAGCGCCCCGCGTTGGCGAACGCGGGGTGGCCGTACCGTCGTGAAAAGGCGGCAACCGAAAAGATGCTGGCGCGGCTGGGGTTGGACGACACGTCCGATTCCGGGACACCCTCCGGGGAGGCGACCCCGAACCCGAGCGTGGGCGGTGAACTCGATACTTCGCCGGGCGACGACATTCCTTCGCCCATTCCCGACGCCACGAACGACGCCGGTTCCGAGGCGGCACCGGCCGTGCCCGGCACGAACCCGTTCGAGCGTTTCGGTCCTTCGACCACGCAGCCGAT
>CAYVVR010000271.1:0-5922 GCA_964454655.1 uncultured Planctomycetaceae bacterium
CGATCCAACTGAATACAAGCTCGGCGGGAGTGAACTTGCGCGGCTTGCCTTCGGGGAACAACGGTTTCCAATTGTCGTCCGGAGCGTTCTGCGGAGGCGACAAGGTGGGGCTGGTTTTTCCACAGATCGTGTCTGCCATTTCCCGAGCCCAACCGAGAATCGGTTTGATTCGACCGTCGTCGTAAATAGGGATCTCTTCCCACACGGACCAATCGAGTCGGTCATTCGATGCGGCGACGGCTCGCGGCCCGATGGAAGCAAACGACGCCCAAACGCCGGCTGCGACGAGAATCGTGAGAACGCGGAAACGAAACATGGATCACCCTTTGAAGGCGGAATGAAGCTCGATCGTGCGTCGTAGTGTTCTAGGAATCATATGGGGTACGGCAACGCATCCGGTGTTTCCATTCGGTGTTTGCCCGGTTCACCAATGATCGACAGGCAACGCACGCCCCACGGGAAACACCCGAAATATTCAAATTCGTGCAAGCGTTTCGACGGGGGGACGGTCGATTTCCTTTTCACCGTGGACGACGGATGACGATGCCGGTGTTCTTCGCCGGAAAAAATAGGCCTTCATGAAAAACATGACGGCAATCCCGGCTACGATCATCAACGAACCGAAGTATTTGAGGCCTCGGCCCGGATCGTAATTCAACGTGAAGTGAGACACATAGATTTCTTCGCGTTGTTCCGCGGCGGCAAAGTCGATTGGGAAGCCCGGATCTCCCGGCCGGAACGGGCCGCTGAAGGACGACTGATACACCCGGAACATGCGACGGGTCTGCGGATCGGTAAACGGAACCGGGTGGTTCAGCTCGATCCGCACGTTCTTGGCCGCTAGCCGCAGTCGTGTTCCGTCGTCATCTTCTTGCACGGTATCGGTGGTGGTTTGTTGGGGACCGATCAAATCAACCGGCATGAACAGATCGACACTGCTGGCGTAATACGCAGGTTGACGCGTACCCGGGTCCATTTTTCGTTCAAATTTGTTCAGCTTCACCCGGAAACCGGTGTCGAATGTATCGCGGGTAAGACGCAGGGAAACCGTCCGGCCTTTGCCTCGACAGACGAGCGTCGTGTCGGCTGCCGCCGTCCGCATGCGAGGATTCACGTCGCTGAGCCATTGTTCCGTTGTGTTCCCGTCCACCGTCAGGCGTACTTTGACCCGCGGCGTCGTCATCCCGGTGCGGCCTACGTTTCCGGAGCGGCGAATCGGCAGAGGCGCCGTAACGGTTCCCTCTTCGGCAAAGGGAAGGAGCGTATCGACCACCATTCGCGTTTCCCACGGGCTGCGTGCCAACGCGATCGCCTTGCGACGATCCAACGGCAATTCGAAGAACTCGACGGTCCCCTGCCGCCACGTGCGCACCAACAGACGAGGCTCCGAGGTTTGACAAATCTCGATGCGGGGGCTGCGGACGGCTGCCGCCACCTCGCCCATCAGCATGGCGTGGGGAGACCGCGATTCGGCCCGCGGTTGCACCCAGTACGCACCGAACACGCCGTGTTTGCGTGCTTGACGCGAAAAATGCGGATGCGTGGCGAACAGGCTCATCTCTTCTGCCGGGGCTTCGCCGCCGGTGACTTCGAGGACGACGCCGAGGCTGCTTTCACGCAACGATTTCACCGTCACTGCGATCGACGTGTCGGGAAGATCGACTTTCTTGCCGACGGCCTCGTCGTCCAGCAGAAGCACGAATCGCTTGCCCGCTGCGTACAGGACGACCATTCCCCGCTCTGGTAAGTCGTTGAGCTCTTTGGGGGTAGGCACGCATTCGCGAAAAGCATCGGCTTCGACCGATGACGTGGCAACGGTGTAGATCAGTCGGACGCCGTTGCCTAGTGTTTCTTCCGAGGGAGCCACTGCCAGGCCTTGGGCGGCAGCCTCGGCGCTTAATGGGCGTAAACGCAGCGTCAGCGGTTCCCAGTCCCCTGCTCTTCCCGATGCATCTTGTGACGAAACGTAAAGCGTCAGCAATCCCCCTTCGACGATTTCGGAATCGGCATAGTAGTCCAAGGTTTCGAGGCGAATACCGTCGCGATCGTAGAGCACGCCTTGGTCCCGAAACGCTAGATTCCACGGGAACGCGGGCAATTTTCCCGGACTCGCCCATAACAGCGATGTCCAGTCGCTGTAATTGCGCCAACTGAACGGACCAGGATTGAAGGGAATTTTCTGTTTCGACACCCCGCCCTTATCGTCGCCGTCGTCGACGGTCAGCTCGAAGTGGTGCGAGTCGCGCACGGCAATGTGGTTAAGTGCCCCTTCCTGGACCGACAGTGTGGCTTCGACCCCACCCAGTGCGCTGACGAGGCAGCCGATCAACAAAACGAGCAGGCCGGCATGGGTGATAACAAACCCGGTTTGGTATCGCTTCCACGGATACCTGATGAGTGCGGCGAACAAAATATTGATGCCCAAAAGGGTGCCCAGCAGGTAGAACCACCACGATTGGTACACGGCGAATTGGGAAGCGGCGGGACCGATACCTTTCTCAATGAATGTTGCGACGGCCAGAACGACCACCAGTATCGAAAGGAGGATGACCGCCAGTCGAAGCGAGGCCAAGAACTCGATCACCGCGAAAAGAATACGTAGCAGAAGCGGTTGACCGGCACGTTGTAGACGATGGCGGGGCATGAATGATCCGGTGTGAAAGACGAATTCCGGGAAACGACGCGAGTAGTCCGTCCACCTGTAAATCAGGCTGACGAGACCTACCCATCTTACTTGCGTGTCACAACCGGCTGGGGAGGCGGACGCGTGGCACTTGGGACCGACGCCGCCAACGACGGAGACATCATCTTTCTACGGAATCGGTGTTGTGCGTCCTGCCTCCGGTTGCGAAGATTCGATCACGCAAGATCGGAAACGACCCAACTCGCTTGATTATACGCAGCCGAGGAGTGAGAAAACAGGCAGTGACGGACGCAACGTGCCCACCGTGTCGGGGAAGGTTGCTCAACGCCGTCGGTTTTCCGCGTCCTGCGACGCCGTTCGGCCTTCGTCGAGTTGGGCGAGTCGCTGTTCGGCGAGATATAGCTTCAAGGCTAACTCTTCGGCGTGGTGTTTTACGTTGGCCAGCTCGGTTTCCAGGGCCATATTCTTTTCGCTCAAAGCCCGGCTTTCCGCTTCGAGACGGTTGTACTTCGATGCCGAAACCACGCAACCGGTACCGGCAAGTACGAGGCCGACCAGAACCGCCACGGTGGTGTGTTTGACTGTCGAGAAATGCACGACTCGCCTCCTTTCGAGTCGGACGGTGCTTCGGTCGGTTCGCCGCTCCGGCGAGGCCCGGGAGCGACGAACCAACGGCACGTTTATCGGTTAGGGCAGCATGTTCAGAATCGCGTCCATGATTGTGCTGTTGAGAGAATACGGACCTTGCCAGCTCCACATGTTGCGCAAAAGGTCGAAGCACATCATCCCGCAGAGGATCAGCAAAACGGCGCAGATGATGAGCATCGTCACCCACAGCGTTCCCCAGGGGGCTTCGGCCGGTGCGGCCGCCGCACCGTAGGCTGCCGGTTGCGCCACGGGACCGGTCGGTTGCGGTGCAAATTCAGGTTGGGCCGCAGCCGGTTGAACGGCGGGCTGCGCTTCCATTCCGGGGGTCGGAGGAATCGGCCCGGCGCCGGCGGCGGGCATTTCGGGAATGGCACCCAGCGTCCCCGGTGGTTGCATGCCGCCGAGAACTCCCGCCGGTTGCGCACCTGCACCGGCCACGTCGACCGGAACATCCGTATCCAAAGCGATGACTTGCGAGCCGCTCGCCGATTCGTCTTCGCTTACTTCTTCCAGCGGAGTCAACAGAAATTCGTCGTCGGTCTTCAATTGCGTCGGTGATTCGGTGTCGGCATCTTCCGCAATCGTCAAGATGTCGTCTTCGCCGAGTTCGAGCGATTCATCGACGGGCGCCAGTTCCAGCGGATCTTCGAGGGAGATCCCGCTATCGTTGGAATCCAAAAGGGAAATTCCGCTGTCGCTGGAGAGCGTGATATCGCTTCCGCCGCCGCTGCCACCCAAGACGAGGTCGTCGTCTTCCATTTCCGCTCCCGGCGAGAGATCGAGAGACGAATCGGGTTTCGATTCGGCGGCCTCGCCGCTGTCGGTTGCGGCCAAGTCGAGTTCTTCGGCGGAATCACCGGCTTCGGCGGCTTCCAGCTCGATCGGTTCGGCATCGCCCACTTCTTCGCTTTGGCCGAAACCGTTCACTTTTGCGTCCATCTCGACCGACGCGAAATCGCTCTCGTCGAGCAAATCGAGATCACTTCCGCCGAGCTTGATATCGCTGACCCCTTCGCCTTCGGACGATTCCGTACTACCGATCACCGTTCCCGAGGCGTCGCTGTCGGCGAACGTCGAAAGATCATCGCCCATCAGGACGATTTCGTCCGTTTCGGAAGGCGCTTTCTCGCCTTCGTCCGTTCCGGATGGTGTCGAGGAAACCGCATCTTGGCGTCGCTGGCGAACCAGAGCTTCAACGTCTTCAACCTTGAATTTCCAGTCCATGCCGTCCCGGAAGCCTCGCAACTCATTGCGTTCCCGCATCGAGTTGACCTCGGCGGGCGTCAGCCCGAGAATCTTGGCAGCTTCGTCGGTCGTGTAGAATTTCTTTTCCATTCCGGAACTCCTGGAACCGATATCGTTCCTCCTCGACACGGCTCGACCGGTGCGGGCCGGGCGTCATTCGCGAGTGTCGACCTCTCGCGTTGGATTGCGTCTCAAGGAGCTTGTGATTGATAAGCCGATTCTAGTTCCCGCGGCGTCGGATTAGCCACGTTGAACTCGGTCATCAACAGGTCCCATCGCAGCGATCGCACGCTTCGTAACGCGATTTGACCGGTTGTCGTGTCGACGTGATACACGGCCATCACCTCGCGTTGCGGGTGGATGACGGTGATTTGCTGGGTATGGGGCCCAACGTCGACCGACAAGGCAATCAGGCCGTTGCTTGCCGTCGGTACACTGAATTCCGGCGGCGGTGCGGCCTGGGGTTGCTCGCCCCGAACGAAAAGTCCGGCAACGCCGATCACACAACCCGCGATGACCAGTGTCCCAAGGGCTCGCCACATCGTCGTCACACCTCCTCTGGTGGTAATGTGGGCAACCTGGGACCTTTACAATTCATTGTAAAAGGCCCCGGCCGTATTGCAAGAAAATTCAACGGGTTACGACGAGACGCCCACGATTCGGAAACCTTTTGCAGACGCTACAATCGACGTAGTCGGCACCTTCGGTGCGTCCAGCCGTCGACAGGTCGTGTCCAGGACCGATCCGGGCATTCGGCTCGACTCCATCTGATGATCGCGGGGGAGTCTACCAACCTGAGTCGATTGCCTCAAGGTAGGACGCATGTTGCTTGATTCCGGGCGATCCAACACCCCAACGAGCGAACAGGAAATGAACAAGCCGAGGCTCCCTACGGGTAATCCTTCGTGTGGTGTAGAAGCGAGTGCACACAAAGAGGGGTATGTGGCGGTTCTCTTTAGTGGAGGCCTCGACAGTACGCTCGTCTGCCGTCGGTTGTTGACGCAAAAGCAGGCCGTCATCCCCTTATACGTTCGGTCGGGGATGTTTTGGGAGAATGCCGAGATTCAGGCCGTGAACCGGTTGGTCGAGGTCATGGCATCTCTGGGTATTGCCACGCCGAAACACCTCGACGTGCCGGTTGCCGATGTGTACGGCGACCACTGGAGTTTGACCGGGCGGGGGGTGCCCGACGAGGCGTCGGACGACGCCGAAGTCTACCTGCCGGGGCGGAACCTTTTTTTGCTTGCCAAAGCGGCGCTATGGTGTTCTCGGCAAGGTGTCCGGCGTTTGGCGATCGGCGTACTCGACGGAAATCCTTTCGGCGATGCGACCGAGCGGTTTTTCCGGCTGTTTGAACAACTCATCGCGTGCTATCCCGGCCAAAC
>CAYVVR010000272.1:0-789 GCA_964454655.1 uncultured Planctomycetaceae bacterium
CTTCGCGGTCTTGCCCGGTTTGGGGCTCTTTGTCGGCGTTTTGCCGGTGGGAATTTTCTCGCCGTACGTCGGTTCGGGAACGGTTTCCAGCAGTTTTTCGATCACCTGATCGACGTCGACACCCTCGGCATCGGCATTGAAGTTCGTGAAGATACGGTGTCGTAATACCGGGTACGCAACGGCACGGATATCGTCGGCCGTGACGGCGAATCGGCCGTGCAAGATGGCGCGGGCTTTGGCCGTCAACACCATGTTTTGGGCCGCACGCGGACCGGCGCCCCAAGCGAGCCAGTTCTTCACGAAGTCGGGGCTCGGCGGTTCCTTCGGGCGTGTGGCTCGCACCAAGTCGACCGCGTAATCGACCATGTGTTGCGAGGCGGGAACCTGCCGCACGAGCTGCTGAATCCACAAGATGTCGCGTGCTTGCAGGACGGGGGAAATGTCTCGTTTGACCGTCTGCGTCGTTGCCATGACGATCTCGCGTTCTTCCGAACGCGTCGGATAGCCGATGTTGATCGACAGCATGAACCGGTCGAGCTGTGCTTCGGGCAACGGATAGGTTCCTTCCTGCTCGATCGGGTTTTGGGTGGCCATCACGAAGAATGGTTGCTCGAGCGGGTAGGTTTTCCCGGCCGAGGTCACTTCGTACTCTTGCATGGCCTGAAGCAACGCCGCCTGCGTTTTCGGCGGTGTACGGTTGATTTCGTCGGCCAGCACGATGTTGGCGAAAATCGGGCCCCGCACGAACCGGAACTCACGTTTACCTGTTTCGGGATCGACGTCGATGAT
>CAYVVR010000272.1:799-5916 GCA_964454655.1 uncultured Planctomycetaceae bacterium
GCATCAAGTCGGGAGTAAACTGGATGCGGCTGAACTTCAGATGAAGCGCCTTGGCCAAAGTCGAAACCGTCAACGTCTTCGCCAATCCGGGAACGCCGATGGTGAGGCAGTGTCCGCGGGCAAAGATGCAGATCATCATCTGCTCGATCATTTCATCTTGCCCGATGATGACTTTGTGCACTTCCTTGAGAAGCAGCTCTCGTGCTTGAGCGACCCGGCGAACGGCTTCCTCCGGGGACATTTGCGATGCAGCGGCCGATGCGTGTGGCGACATGACGAGATTTCCTCCTTCCATTCCGAAAAGCCTGCTTTTACATTAGTTTATGAAGGCGCTTCCTTCAATCCTCATCCTCGCACTTGCCGGAACAGAACGTCATGCAGCGGACCAACTTGCGTCGATGCCTGCGGGGCCTTGCGGTTGCCGTCAGCGTCCTCGTTATGTCGTCGTCGGTCGTCGGGCAGTCGTTTCGCCGTGGCGGAGCCCAGTTCGAAGCCGTCCGCTCGGTCGCGTTGGGGACGGAAGCTCGCAATGCTCGCGTGATCGTCGTCGAGTTTTGGCACCACGGCTTGATTTCGCCGAAGGGAGACAACGTGGTGGTCGCCGCCGGCAGCGACTTCGTTCCGACGCGTGTCCTACAACTTGGACCGGGCGACTTCTGCCGGTTGGCATTTCAGGCGAACGGCTCTTCTTCGTACGAAATTCTGTACGGGGGCGATCCTCTCCCCGAAGGGGCACTGCCGAAATGGACGGCCGAGGTCGGATTGCTGCTCGAAACCCGCGAATATCGCGATTGCAACCTCAACAATCTCGATTCGATACGACAGGCGTTCAACCAGGCGACTCCGATCGGTGCCGATTTCGTCGATGGCGTGGCGCACGCGGGAAACATCTTTGAATACCGTCCCGGCGGTTACTTCAGCCGCTATTCCGGCACTTTGTATATCGAATCGGCCGGTACGTACGGGTTCCTCACGACCAGCCAAGACGCGAGTTTCTTGCTGATCGACGGAAAATTGGTGGTTGCCGCCCCCGGGCGTCATCGCCCCGAACGATGGGCAAAGCCGGGAATGCGAAAAGATATTCAGCTTACCGCCGGTCCCCACACGTTCGAGTATTATCATGTGGCAACAACGCAGGAAGGAATGGCCGTTGCCGCTTGGGAAGTGAACCCCAAGGCCGCCAAGCCTGCGCCGGTAGCCATCCCGAAAGAGGTCTTCCGGGCGCATCTCGTTGCTCGCGGTACGGTGGGGCGGCCCGCACTTGCCAAGCAATCTTTGGTGCCCGACTTTCGGGTAAAGATTCTTTGCGATGTGCCGCTTCCCGACAATCCGACGCCGCTGGTCGGGGTGCAGTTCTACGATAATTCTCCGACGGGGCTTTTGGCCGGCGGCAAGGTGACTTGGGACTTTGGAGACGGGCAAACGTCGTCGGAACTGACGCCGATGCACGTGTACCTGAAACCCGGATTGTACACGGTTCGTGAGACGATCCGCCGAGCCGGAAGGGATTTCGAAATCGTCAATCGCGTGTACGTGCATCCTCCCCGTCTCACCAAGAGAGACAAACTCTATACGCTCAACGACTTCCTCCCCGTCTTGGAAACATACGACTCGTCGAAGCTCGATCTGTTGTCGCTTCGCCAACTGGTCGAGGCATACTTGTTCAAGGCGGATCAATACCTGCCTCCGCCGAAGCCGAACGTGGGCGATCCGACGCTCGATCCCGAGGCAGCTCCCCCGAAGGCCGAAACGCCCGAACAAAAAGCGGAACGAGAGGCAAATCGTGATCGATACCTGAATGCTGCCATTCAAGCTGCGCTGCCGGCGTTTTCTGCCGACGGTGCGGCGAGCGGGGATCAGGCGTTGTGGGAGCTCGCCGAATTGACGGCGCCGTTGGCAAGGGAGCATTTTGCAGATGCGCAAACGGCGGGACGAATCTACTACGGCGCAGCCCAACGTATCGGCGTCAAAGAGCTGAAAGCCGCGGCCCTGACGGCTGCCGCCGATGTGGCGCTGAACGATATGGGCAACAAGGAACTGGGTAAGAAGCTGGTCGAGGCGGCGGTTCCTTTACTCTCGGATGATACCCGCGACCGTGCGTTGTTGGCACGCCTTTATCGCGTTCGCGGCGATTTGGCCGCGGCGTTGAGCGACGGTGACGAGGCGCGCAAGGCTTACCAGAAGGCCGAGGCCATCCGCGTCGCCGAGCGATCTCATATCGAGCGAACGGCATGGGAAGGGGCGTACAGCCGCTCGGTGGAGGATTTCTTGCGGGAAGGCGAGTGGGAACGTGCGATCCATGAGATCCATCGCTGGAAAGAAGATTTTCCCGGCGACATGATCGAAGGCTATCTGCCCCTTTTGGAAGGGCGGTATTGGGCTGCCCAATCGAAGCACGAGTTGGTCGTGGCCTTGGCGGATCGGCTTTTGGTCGTGAACCCGTATTCGCCGTACATCGAAGAATTACTGTTCTTGGCTGCCCGCAGCGAGTTGGCACTGGGGCGCGTCGAGCGCTGTATCGCCACGTTGGAATCGTTGCTTGACGACTATCCCGGAAGTCCATTGGTGCCGGAGGTGCGCGAGTACCTCGAAAAGGTGAAAACCGGGGAACTCAAACCGCCGAAGGCTCCGGTCGGCAGGCCGCGGTGACGGCGTAGTCGCAGCCGCGCGTTGTTCCTCGCGATCGTATCGACGCTTCAACGAACCGAATCATCGGAGGCCGAACATGAGCCGTGCATTTCCGTTCGTTTTTCTCTGCGTTGCCGGGGCGTGGGCGGTGACCGCGAGTTTCTCCACCGTAGCGGCGGCCGATCTGACGCTTTCGATCACCGGCGCGCCGCGGTCGCTGCGTTTGGTGGGCGTCGTCCAACGATGGGATCAAGACGGCAACCCCGTTCGCCCCGTCGATCCGAAGGCGAAAATCGAGTCGCCGTTCGTTACGGCGAAGGGAACCTCGGCCGGGAACGGGAAATGGATTTTCAAGGGGCTCAAGGCCGGCATGTACGACGTCATCTTGCTTGCCGATCCTCGTATCCGCATCGAGGGGTTCAACTATCCGCCGGTGCTCGAGTTCGATCCTTTTTTTGCAGGGGATACGCAAATTGCCGAGGAACATCGAGACTGGATTCTGGAAGACATTGCCGCGTCGCGCCACTACGAGAACAAGGTTGAGCCGCTCTACATCGGGGGAAACGACAAGACCGCCCGGGTCTTGGTCATGCTCATTCGGGACAAGCCGACCAGCTACGAAGGGCACTTCCCGGGGGCAGCCACGATCCGTCACGAGGTGTGGCAGTACGATTGGGCCTACGGCGGTTGGAAGAAGAACAAACGCACTCGCGTCCTCGACCGGTGCATGCTTCACCGCGACGAGTTGAGGCAATGGACCTGGTTATGGGATCCGAAACTGGGCGGTATCGAAATCAAGTCGGCTGACGTCACCATCGAGTACGCGTGGCCCGACATCGAATCCCGGTCCCTGAAAGGCTTGTATCCGTACTAAAAGCCGTACGACGGGGGAAGGTAGCGGTTCGTCCGGCGTCACGGCGGATCGTACCCGCCTTTGCAAAAAGGATTGCATCGCAAGATGCGCCAAATTCCCTTTGCAGCGCCCTTGATGGGGCCGTACTTCCGAACCGCTTCGATGAAGTACGTCGAACAAGTCGGGGTGAACCGGCAACTCGTTCCCAGCCACGGGCTGAGAGTGATTTTGTAGAGATACACGAGGCCGATCAAAACAGCCGAAAGGGCCCGACCAGGCCGGCGCACGAAATCAGCCGACCTCATTCGACGAGGCCCCGATTCTTCATCGCTTGTCCGCTTGGATGAATCGCCGTCGGCCATGATCGGCATCGATTTAGGATGCGGCTTGTGTGCTCTCTGAGATTGATCGGTTGTGAAGAAGCTACTTTGTCGCCATGATGCTGCGAATCCTCACGCGTTCTTCGTCCGACAACGCGGGGGCGTCGATGTGCGATTCGAAGTACTTCTGATGGATGGAACGCCGGTAAAGCTTCTTCGCGATCAATGCTTCGACGGTTCCTTCCGGGGCGGCTGCGAGTAAGAATTCCGTCGGCAGCGGCGGAATGCTCAACAGGTGGTTCTTTTGGGACAGTTGCGAAACGTAGACGGACGGCGGAGCGGTCAGCGGCGAGAGTGCCATCGTCCGCCACAAGTACCGACGGTACTCCTGGTCTGTTCGCGCCATGGTCGCCGTGAGTGTGCTTCGGAAGCCGTCTACCGTTACCGAATGACGCAGCATCGCCTTGGGAGATCGGGTTCCGAGCGTTGCCCAAAGATCGCGATCAGAAGGCGGCTGAGTATTCGGCTCCGCCATCGTTTCGGCCTGAGCCGCCAATTCAACCGAGTACTCGGTCAGATCGTACGCTTGCAAAAAGGCCGCCGCCCAAGCCGTGCACCGCATCGGTTCGTCGATTGCTTCGGGGCGCATCACCAAGCGAATTAGGAAATCGCGGGCACGCGTGTCTTCGTATGAATCAATTGCGGCGATCCCCAAGCCCACGATGTCCGGCCAACGATCACAGCGCAATCGTCCTTCCAAGGTGAAATAGGGGCGGTATTCAAGGACGTATTTCGGCGCGTTTCGGTGCAAGACAGCCAAGCTGAATACGAAGAGAACTTCCTGTCGAAGACTGTTCGGTCCGTTTTCCATGCAGCATTCGTCGGCCGCCGAACGAAGCGACATGACGAGCGATTCGAGCATCTCTCGCTCACAACCGGCTGCTACGGCGTCGTTAAGTAGGCGTGTCGCCGTTCGAAAGCGAAAGGAAATTTCAGCCGCTCTCGGATCGGAAAGTTCCGCCGCTTCGCCGGTCGCTGCGACGACACCCTCTCGCTCGGCTTCCTCGGCGGCCGTCAATCGTCGCAACAAGTCCGAAGCTGCCGCTTCTCTTGCCCAACGTTCGGTTCGACGCGGGGGACGGACGTGAAGATCCATGGGAATCGCAGCGACGGGGCCCGTGACCGGTAGCCCCTCCGTTCCGAACGGTCCGACGAAGGTGGCTCCGGTACCGACGGCACCGGGCAAAAAGGCGTCGGCTGCCGGTGAACACCCCGAAAGCAGCACGGCTGCACCAAGGATGCCGATAATCGAAACG
>CAYVVR010000273.1:0-5913 GCA_964454655.1 uncultured Planctomycetaceae bacterium
CGACGAGCACGCGGGTGGCGCATCCACCGACGGGCGGACAAGTCGGTGATTCGATGACGCGACCCGTCCAGCACGCGAGTTTCTTCTGCCCGCTGTAGTACTTCGCCAAGATCACCGGTTCGTCGGCGGGCCACTGCGCATCGATCGCTGCGGTCTTCGGCGCTTGGTGGAAGAAGGGGCGCACGATGTACGGTTGCGCCGGACCGTCGGGACCGTGTAGCTTCCACGCACACGTGCAGTGCGACCCGAAATAGTGGTTCTCGCTGGTGTCGAAATCGGGGTTGTGCATGAACCCGGCCCGGTCCCACAGCCAGCGACCAAGCATTTGCGTGAGGGTACCGTCGAGCTGGTTTTCGCAACCGCACGGAACCAGATTGCCGTTATTGATCGCGAAGCTCACGCACGGCTTGCGATCCTTGAGCAAGAGACACTCGATCGTGATCGCATCGGCGCCGTAGCGTTCGAGGAGTTTGCCGACGGTCGTATGCGCCCGAATCGCGTCGACGAAGTATTGGTCGGTCACGTCCATCACGCGGGCGGCTTCGCGCTTGATCGTTTGAGCGAGCGATCGAATGGCGTCGTCGGGCTGAATCGAATCGAACAGCGAGTTGTATTCCTCGGCGGGAATACCGACGATGTGCGTGCCCAGATCGGTGTCTTCGGCTTCCGCTCGTTCTTTGAGACGCCCGGTGACTCGCAACAGCCGGCTTTGCGCGAGCATCTTCTTCGCCCGCACCGCCCGCAAGCCGCGCTCGATCTCGGCCCAGTTTTCGATCGAGTGGATGTAATAGATGCCTTCTGCGGTGCGCAATGCCTGCGAAGGCAACTGGTGGTTCGAGCCGACCGGCTGATAGACGATCGCCGCGGGCGCGGCCTGGACGGCGATGTCGTACGATCGGGCGGCGAACGTGTTCCAGAAGTTTACCACCACTACCGCATCGACCTTGGCGGCCTGGCACTTGGCGATGAATTCTTTGACCTTGGCTTCTTGCCACACGCCCTTGGGTTCGAAGGTCACTTCGATGCCCAGCCGCTTGGCCATTTCGGAAATCTTGTCGGTGAACTTCTTTTGCTGGGCCTCGGGCTGGAACTGGTTGCCGGGCCAGGTGAACCAGTTGTGGACGCTCCAATTGTCCTCGTTTTTCCCGGCGTACACGATGTCGGCGGGCGGATAGAGAAAGACCACCGCGACCTTCGCCGGATCTTTCTTCCGTGCCGGCAACGAGGCCGGAATTTCGCCCGCGGCGAGCATGCCGCCGGTGAGCGACCATGCACCCAACGCGCTGCTTGCCGCCAAGAAACTACGGCGATCGAAACCGTGTTCACACGATTCACACATGACGTTACCCCCCGGATGAAATGAAAACTTCAGCGCGGGGCCGTACCCCGCTTCCACGCAGAAAACATGATTGCCGTACTAACGATTGACGTGTCCGTACGATAACCATCGCGATACGTGATTGCAATTGAAAGCCCGTCGGGAAGCCGCGATCAGGCTTTCTGTTGAAGGTCGGGATTCGGTTCGGTGATCGGCTTGTCGATCATTGCGTTGGCTTTTTCGCTGCCGACGAATCGTTGTTTTTCGCCGTCCCAGCGGAGTGTTTCGGCCAGGTTCACGGCGAGATGTCCCATGACCAACGCCGAGGTCACGTGGTTGCCGACGTCGGCCGGTTCCCAGCTCGGTCGACGGCTCTTCACGGCGTCGAGGAAGTCTCGCTTTTCGCTCGTGTAACGCGGTTCGGGGTTGTCGACCAACGGGAACGACGCCGTCTTGAACTTCTCGTCGCCGGCCTCGAAGAAATTGAACCCGGCTTTGATCCACCCCTTGTCGCCCTCGAAGTACATGTAGGGGCTTTCGGTGAAGTAGGCGATTTCGATTCCGCCGGGATATTTGTAGGTGATGTCGAATTCGAGCAACACGTTCCAGAAGCTATCGGCGGGCGGATAGACACCCGTCCCGGAGATTTCTTCGGGCCAGCTTCGGTCCAACCCCAGGCACCACAACGCGCCGTTGAACAGGTGCGTTCCCCAGTTGGTCACCATGCCGTCGCAGAAGTTGAGTTTGCGCATCCAGCCGGGGCGGCCGCGGAGATCGTGCCGCGGATGGACGCCGTTGACCGTGTACGGAATGGGCGGCGCTTGGGTTTTTCCCTCACCCAACCAACGCTTGTAGTCGAGTTCTTCGGGGACGGGCATTTCGGGTTGGGGCGGACAACCGACGTCGCTTTCGGGCACGCCCACGCGAATCTTGGTCACGTTGCCCAGCATACCGCTTTGGACGATCGAATACGCGCGCCGGGCGGGAGCACCCACGCGAAACTCGCTGTCGACCCGAAAGATGCGTCCCAGCTTTTCCGAGGTCTCCTGCAAACGCCGACCGCCTGCGATCGTCCGCAAGATGGGCTTTTCCAACGCGACGTCTTTTCCCGCCTCCATCGCTTCCACGGCCATCGTTACGTGCCAGTGGTCGGGCGTCGAGATCATGACCGCGTCGATGTCGTCGCGGGCGAGCAGGTCTTGGTAATCGACGTAGGTCGCGCAGCCGTCGGTCATCCCGTGCTTTTGCTTGTTGTAGTCGTCGACCTTCTTCTTGGCTTCGTTCATCCGCCACGAGTCGACGTCGCAGACGGCGATGATGCGGCAATCGGGTTGCCGTTGAAACAGCGGAATGTTCTTGAAGTAACATTGCCGTCCCGTGCCGATCATGCCCATCGTGACCGTGTTCGACGGGGCCGACAGGCCGAAAACGTTCGACGGAACGACGGCGGGTGCGGCGACAGCGGCGCCGACGGTCGCGGCCGTCCACTTCAAGAATCGACGGCGTGAAGACGTATGCATGGTTCGTTCTCCTGGCTTGGCAATAACGTGTATCGGGCGAATCGGCGGGCGAGCGTTTCCTCCGCCCGAGGCGGTCGGGTGGTGCGTACGGCGAAGCGGAACGCGAAGAAACGGTCGCGCCGCCGGTCCCCTCCGAGGACGCTCGCTCGTCCCGCTTCGCGGTACGGCAACAGGACACTTTTCGACGACGATTATCGTTTTGCCGCCGGTTCGTGCATCGCCTTCCAAGCAGCCATGGTCGAGGCGATGAGCGATTCGGCGGGCGTTTTCACGTTATAAAGCTGGACGTATACCGGCCCGTCGAAATTCAAGTCGTGTTCGACGAATCGGACGAACCCGGCCACGTCGAAGCTGCCTTGTCCCAACGGCTGAATCAGGCGGTCCCAGCCCATCGACTGCGTGTCGCCGGTGTCGGCCCCGTTGATGGTGACCATCTTCAACAGCGGACGGGCCTTTCGCGCCGCATCGAAAATGCCTTGCGGCGGATGTTGCTTGAGGTAATGGCACAAATTCAGGCACACGCCCAAGTTCGGATGATCGACCGCCTCGGCGATCGCCAGGGCCGATTCGACGGTCGGCAAGCGATTGCCCACGTGCGGATAGATGGCCACGCCCACGTTGTGCTCGGCGGCTTCGGTTGCCAGCTCGCGCAGCACGGCGACGAGGCGGTCGTCCGACACTTGGGCACCCTTTGCCGCACCCACGTGCACGAGAATCATGCCGCGGCCGTCCAGGACCTCGAACACGCTTTGCAGCGGAATGCTGTACGCGACGGAGTCTTCCGAGACGGTCGCGCCCACGTACACCGCTCCGATAGCGATTCCATGCTTGCGGTAGGCCTCGGCCGACGGAGCCAATTGGTCGGCCGAGCAGCTCAAGAACACGGTCTTGTAACCGTGTCGCTGCATCATCGCGGCGACTTCTTCGGGCGGAAGCTTGCGGATTTCGACGCTGTTGGCCATCAATCCGAATTCGCCGGCGTCGGCGCGATGGGCGAACGCGGCGGCCATCAGTACCGCCGGTCCGACGCACGCCAAAGCACACCGAACGACCCAGCCGTCGAAAAAGCGACACCTATTCATGGTAGACCTCACCGATGGTGACAACGATCAAGACGACGCAACCGCGCATAAGCAACAGGCCTGTTGCTTACGTGCGGGCTATTTTAACAGGCTTTCGATATCGGCGATCAGGCGGCGACGAACGGCATCGTCGAGCCGAGCCAGGCCCGTGTATTCGATCCAACCGTTCGACACGCCCACGCCCGAACCGACCTGCCTCGCCAGTTCCATTTGTTTTTCCCACATGTGCGTGAAGTGCCACGCGCAAGGCCGCCACGGTTTTTTACCCAAGGCCGCCAGGTACCGAACCGGTTCCTGCCGGTACAGCGGATGCCCGAGCAACGAACCGTACGCATGGTCGCCGCATTCACCGTCGGTAAACAGGCAGAAACCCGTATCGGAGCAGTCGCTGCCGAACAGGGCCTTGTCGTCGCCGAAGGACCGTACGATCTTCCGCATTTCGCGGTACAACGCAATCGCCGATTGGGCCATCGGGATGGGCTTTCCGTCGCGGAAGTCGTACCCCATGCCGGCGAACGTTTCGTCGATCGCGATAAGGTCGGGATCGAGCAATTCCATGATCCACTGCGTTTGTTGCAACAGATGTTCGCGCCACCGTTTCGAGGCCAGCGAGGCCCGCCAGCATCGGCCTTTGACGTCGGGACCTTGCCAGGGGAAACGCACCATGTTGCCTTCGGCATCGCGAAGGACGCAGTCCTTCATGTCGTCGAAGAACGGCGTGGCGTCGTCGAACAGCACGGGGTGGATGTAGATTCCGGCCTTGGCGCCGGTTTTGCGCGTGGCCGCAATCCGCGCCCGCATCTTTTCGAGCGACATTTCGGCCGGACCGGCCGCGTCGCCTTGCATGGCAAGCCACGTCTTGCGATCGGGATGCACGTAATCGCTGAGCGTCGGGTAGTAACCGTGTTGTGTGGCCAGCCCGACGTGAAACGCCGCGAAATGCGGCAAGTCGGCTTCGTAGCCGTTTCCGCGGCGACCGCCCTTACCCTCGGCCGACGAAAGGAAGTCGTAGTAGTGCACGCGGAAGTCGAGCGTCCAGGCGGGCACGGGAAAATCGTCGTGGTGGACGTGTGTGTGGAACGCATCCCAGGCGACCGACGCGTCGCCCTCGTGCAACAGCAAGAAGCACTGCAGCCGACGGCTTTCGCCCGGTTCCAGACGCACGACCCGGCCGATTTGCCATACCGGCTTGCCCGATTCGGAAACCAGTCGGAACCGCATCGGTTCGTCGGAAGGCGTCATGAACGCGGCGCGCAGGGAACTCGATTCCAACGCAATATCGACGACCGGCGCCAGCAACAGGGCCTTGGTCGTCAGTTCTTCGGGATGACTGGCCGCGGGTTCGAGATAGTGGCAGGCGAAGGCGTCGGCGGCGACGGGCACGCGGCAATCTTGGAGGAACTCGGCCACACCGAGCGCGGCGAATCGTTTGTCGCGACCGAGTCCCGAGGCCGACAGCGGCAGGTAGCTTTCGGCACCGGCGGCGATCGTTGAGAGGAACGCGACTTCCACTTCGACGGCCTGCGGCGTCGGATTCTCCAACGTTACGGTCGCTTCCAGCAGATCTTCCTGCAAGCCGCGGCCGGTGTCGCGCAGCCGGTGCGTGAGGGCGACGGCGACCGGCCCGAGCTTGGCCGCCGCCCGTCGGGGACCGAGCCGAACCGGCGGTTGGTCGGCGGCGTCGCGCCGGCGAATGTGGACGGCCAGCGGTCCGATTTCGGGATCGCGACAAAGCGATGAGCCGGAAGCCTGCACGTCTTCGAACAACACCTCGCCCGAGGCACGCTTCCAGTGAAGTGCGGCCGTTTGCGCCCGGACCATCCGGCTTCCCCCCATCAAACCGGCACCGATCAGGGCACTCGTTTGCAAGAAACGACGTCGATCGAGCACAACCATCCTCCTGTTCTTGCGGGAGTTCGAACCGACATACACGGCGGCGACGTTTATCGGGGGGACGAAGGTGTTTCGTCGCCGGCGGAAGACTATGTTGTAT
>CAYVVR010000274.1:0-5909 GCA_964454655.1 uncultured Planctomycetaceae bacterium
GTACAGCTTTCCGTCGGAAAGCCCGCACTTCATCACCGGTCCGCAAGGTTCGACGACATGGTAGTTCGTGACGGCGTAGCCTTCCGGACTGATGAGGACGCCTGATCCGCCTGAATTGCCTTTGGTCGAAAAGACGGCCACCACGCTGGGGGTGACGTGCTCGACCAGCGCACATCGATTTTCTTCGATCTCCGCCAGCGGAGCAGGGACGGTGGAAACCGCCAACGATATCAGCACCAATGCCGTTCCGGTCATTCGAGCAACCTCGGCCGGGCAATCACGACGACATCCCCCAGGTCTCCGTTCTCGCCGAAGTCGACTTCAAGTACGAGCTCTCGCGTGTTCTGAAGATCCACTTCGACTTGCAGGGGTGAATCCTTGCCCGAAATTTGCGATTCCCACAACACCTTGCCGTCTCCGACGATGCGCACAACGGCGTTTCCTGAGTTCCGGAATCGGTCTTCGATTCCACACCGAAAAACAAGCTGCGAGTACAGACGGTCGAGGCGATAACCGACCCGCGAGCGAGCGTGAAGCACAACGGCTTCGTCGCATTCTTCACCATCGAGATGCACGCTGTCGCTGGATGATTTCACCGCTTCGACAAACCTCGGCTCACGAATGCGGCGAGCAATGGCGGCAAGTTCGGGCGTGCCGATGAAGGGCTCGTAAGAAACCGTGACCGGTTTCAATTCGAGCAGCGAAGTACCGGTCGCCGATTTGAATTTTAAGGCACGAACCAAATCGCTACGGATCGCCAGCCGAGTATCGCCGCGTACGATGATAAACTTCCCGTTTTCAGCCTCCCACGCAACGGTGTCGGCCGTCAATATCGAGTCGTCGCACAGATGAACGTGGACGGCCCTCTTTTGCGAAATTGCCCCGGACACATGCAACGCGAGGCCGTAAATTCGCTCCCAAGGGACGGTAATGTCTTCGCCTTGGAATCGAAATTGAATCGCCTCGAGGCCGATTCCCTGCACAACGCCGTCGAAATAATTCAGTACGGTCCCCTTCGGCAACGCCAATCGGTCGCCGTCCGAATTGTCGGCGACAAGCTGCTGCCAGCGTTCTTCCAGCGAAGCATCGGCAGGCTGTGCGATCCATCGAATGGTTTCCAGGCGGCAATCGAGCTCTATTCCGCAAACCAAGCGAACGCGAACCGATTCCTCCTCTGCGGCCGCGATTCGCCCTCGTAATGTCGAACCATCGACCAGCACAAAGCGTCGATCTGCCGTTTCGTCGGCAAGAGACGCCGGGTTCCGGAACGTAAGCGATTCGATCTCGGGCAACGGCACGGTCGACGATGTATCACCGTCTTTCAGCGCACATCCATCGGCATCAAGACGCTCAAGGACGCCGTCGATCCGCTTTCCGTCGACCGTCTGGAGTTCCACCGCCGGCGTGATTTGCGTCTCTTGCGCCGACGCACACCACGACGGCACGACGATAAACAGCCAAGCAGCGGCCACCGCGAAAGCACGCGGCGCCGTCGGAACCTTGGGCCGGAAAGGCCGTCGACCGGTTGTCCATCGTGACTTATTCACGTTGTCGATGTCGTCCCGTGAGAAAATTGCGATCTTCCCGCAAAAATGTACCACGCAAAAAAGGACGTCTCGTGACAATTCGAGTGTTCCGGGGAATTATTGATCGCTTTCGGATGCGAGGCGTCGAAAGTATTCTTCGATGACCTTCCGATAGTGTGGCGGAAATTCGCGGGCGATTTCCCGCAAGGCTTTTTCCCTTTCTTTCGGCGGAAGGTCTCCCCAACCTGCTTCATGTCCAATATTGCGCTTCGTCACCCGACCTTGTCCCGAAGCTTTCATCAAACGACTTTCGGAAGCCGGCCGAGTTGCCGATTGGTTTTGGCTTTGCGCCGCAGCGGCCTGTTGTTGCTGTTGTTGTCGCTGCTGCTCCAGCTTTTCAATCAGTTTGTCCAACGATTCCACGATGCCATTTTCAATCTTGGGCAATTGATCGTCATGCTCTCCATGATCGAGACGTCGCTCGACATCATCCATTCGCCGCGCGATGTGCTTCAAAGACTCGGGGCTCATATCGGCGAGATCGGCTCGCATGCGCTCGGCGGTCACGCGATATCGAATCGGAACGACGTCTTCCGGCAGCTGCAACACACGCCCCAAATCGGCCAATGCCTCCGACTTGTGGATCAATCCGAAATGAGCCGCACCGCGGTAAAGCAAACATGCCGCGGGGTCGGCGACGTCTTCCGGCTGGACGCTGTTCAGCCACTCGAGCGCCCATTCGTATCGGCGATATCCCACACAATAACCCGCAAGCACGACTCGAACCGCGTCGCGCACGGCGGTCGGAAGCCGATCGACCTCACGTTGTGCTTCGTCGCTCGGCTCGACCGCTTTAACCGAGACGGCACCATCATGAACGAGCGTCTTCAAACGAGGATTCCACAACGCGGCGGTTTGAACCGACTTCCGAAGAAAATCGTCCCGCGATTCCGGCGGCGTATTCCGCCACACATCGAGAATCGCTTGTTTCGCTCGCACGGGGAGTTCGGCCTTGTCGAGCTCGGCAACGACACTCGTAACGAGCTCCGATAGGGAAACAGTCGGAATCGGCTTGGATTCGGCGGGAATCTCCGGAATCGCGCGCGCGTTATCGGCTTTGGCCCTATGACCACCGACGAGTGCGATGCACAAGCCCAGTGCCGCAACGCCACCCACGAAGAATGTCCGCGTCGAAGACGTACCCTGCCGTTTTTTGGCTACGATGGCATGCATGACTACTGTTTCACCCTTTTCATTAGTTCGCGGGTGATCGATTCCACCACGGCTTCGCGGTCGCTCAATTCTTTCAAGGCGTCTTTCAGGTCTTGCGACGGTTCCTGCGGCGGCTCGGGCAGCAAGCCCAACAGGGTGTTCGTCCGACGATTGATGCGAACTTGCAAATTGCGAATTACCCGCAGCTCGGCGATGATATCGACCAACGGTTGTTCCATTTGCCCGGGAGATTGTCCCGGTTGCTGGGGTTGTTGTTTGTTCTCTTCGAGTTCTTTTTTGGCCTCGGCTATCGCTTGCAGCAGCTCTTCCAATGCAAGAATGATGTCTTCTTCGATCGATTGGGTAAGTTTACCGACATCCGCCTGCGAGAGTCGGTCGGCAACGTCCTGCATGTCGCTGCGTGCCTGACGAAGAGCCTCCGGGACGGCGACGGCCGTTCCGTCATCCTTGAGCACCAACAAGGTGCGGTCGGCTTCCAGGACGATTTCCGATTCGCGCGTTCCGAGTCGCGAGGCCTCCAACACGTCGGACCGCGTGCGTTCTTCGAGCGGCACCTGGTCCAGACGTTTGGTCGCGTCGTACACCTCACGCTGCATGGCCAGCATCCGGCGAATGCGGACATCGAGCATCGTCAACAAGCGACCGATCTCTTCTTCTCGCATTTGCCGCAAGATACGCTCGAGTTCGGCTTTCGCTTCCTCGAGTTTACGAATTGCCTCTTCCTGTTTTTCTCGCGCCCCTTCACGGCGTGCTTCTTCCAACGCACGCTGCGCTTCCCACATGCGTTGTTGGGCTTGCTGGAGGGCCTTGCCTGCGGGCGTTTGCGCTTGAGGCGGCGCCTGGTCACCGCCGGATCCGGGAGTTGCCGATCCTGATGATTGCTCCGAAGACGATGACGGGGAACCTTTCTGCTCGCCGGAGCTTTCCTGCTGCTGTCCGTTCGAGCGATCGTCCTGTGCGCTGCCGCCGTTCGGCTCCGCCTTCTCTTGGTTGGACGATGACTGTCCCGAATTTTCCTGTTTCCCTTCAGAAGCGTCGGAGGGCGTGTCGGGCGTCGATCCCTTCGACCGGCCCTGTTGAGAAGAATTGGGATCACCGCCGTCTTGAGAAGCGGGCGGCTTCTGGGCACCTTCCTTGGACGAACCTTCGGCCGACTGTCGATCCGACTTTCCGCCGTTATCGGCCTGGGCCTCGGCTTGTTGCGCCGCCTCAGCGGTGCGACGCGCAAGGTCGCCCTGTTGCGTTCCCAAGGCTCGCATGTCGGGATCGCTAAACGTTTTCGCGTACAACCGGCGCTGTTCGCCGAGGATTTCTCCGATATCGCGAAGGAGTTGCTTGATCGCCTCGCGGCGATCGTTGTCGGCATCGGAGCGATTTCCCCGTTCGAGAATCTCCAACAGCTCCTTCAGTCGGGCACCGACTTCCTCTTGATCTTCGACCGCCGTCGATAAGTCGCCCTGTTCGAGTTTGGCGGCGATTTCCTGCAATCGCTCGCGAATCAGACGACGGCGACTTTCTGCGCGGGCCTTTTCCAGAAGTGACGCACGCTCGGGATCGGTAAGTTGGCTGGTCTCAGCCAACCGGGCGAGCAAGAGTTCGAAACGACGATACTGTTCCGCCAAGCGGCGTTCCCGTTCGGCAAGCGCCGACGGCGCCGTGTCGAGCGCAGTCTCGGAGGCAATCGATTCCTCGGCACAGAGCGTGCGGGAAGAAAAAGCCGCCACCGTTCCCAGAACCATTACGACAAATGCGACGGCAATCGGGCCGAACCATTGCGGCGTGCCGAAACCCGCCCGAGTCGTTCGGATGCATCGACCGTTCATAGCTCCCCCTCCAATAGCTTGCGGAGCTCTTCGGCGTGGCGTTGCCGCGTGGCGTTCTCGATTTGTTGGTGCGTTTCGAGGATGTCCTTGAGAAGTTCGATCGCCTCGTTGTAATCTTCCATCTTCAGCATCACGCCGAGCACGTCGTTCATGGCCGCCAAAACCTGCGTCGTTTCGTCGATCGTCTGCCGCAACTCTTCGGCAAAAGCAGATGACTCAAGCGACGGCTCGAGCGTGCGCAACTTCTCTTCTATATTGTAGAGTTTGCCGCTGATATCGGCCAACGGTTCGGCGATCTCTTCGATCAAATGCCGCCGATCGTCGGATGTGTCGATGCGATTGTGTCGTAGTTCGGCGTAGAGGTCTTCAAAGGCTTCGGCAATGTTTTCGACGTCGTGGCCCGATTTTCCGGCATCTTGCCGAGACCGCACGACCGCCAAACGTTTCGCCAGGGCGTCGGGGGCCGATCCGGCTTCGACGAGTTGGTCCCGCATTCGTTCGACGTCGGCGATGTGGGATTCGAACCGTTGCCGCAAGACCATTTCCCGTGCCTGAAGCGTGTTGCGCAGCTCTTCGGCCGACACGATTCGAAATGTCCACGGCTCGGAGACCGTGCGATTCGGCGTGCCGTGAAGATCACATGCGTCGGTTGCTTCGACCGTCAAGGTGATGGTATCACCCGGTGAGAGCGAGTAGTCTTCGATCGCAATTTCAGCGTCGACGCGGCACTCACCCGGCAGATCGTCGAAGGATCGCAATACGGTACGCACCGGTTCGAGATCATTCGAAAATGCCAACCCCGCGGAAACTCGGGCAACGCCGTGATCGTCGGAAACTGTCCCGGTAAGCGGGATGACGGCAACCGGGGTAATCGTCGCTCCGATGCCTTGCGTGCGCACCGACAACCGAGGCGGCAAGTCGGGAACGACCGTGAACACTACCGGATACGGCTGTCGCATGGCGACACCGTCGGTGTCTTTCAGATCAATCAAAAGAGTCCCGCCCGAGACGAGATCGCCTAGGCGTACTTCGAACGTACGCTCGCTCGTCCGTCGAAAACCGGGCGTAGTCGTCTTTTGGTCTTTCGTCTCGGAAGAAGGTTTCCACGAAACAATGCCCGAATCGATCGGTTTGCTGACCGTCCCTTCAAGAACGACGGAAGCGCCCTCGAACACACTCATAAGCCCCTCGATGGGCCGTGTTTCGGGCTCTTTCCGCAGATAGCTCGGATACGCGTACCGAATCTTTGCATCGACGATCACCGGTCGCTCGACAAGCTCGATTCGCAAATCGTTCAACACGGCGTCTCCGCCGCGAACGTCAAGAA
>CAYVVR010000275.1:0-5907 GCA_964454655.1 uncultured Planctomycetaceae bacterium
GGCCCTATACTGTTAACCTACCGGGCGGCGGGCGGAATTGTCGCACTACGCTCCCGGGCATGACCAAGCGAAGTGGGCGTACCGAGATGGTGCAGTGATGGAGGTACTACCCGGCACGCTTGTGGTTACCGGCGAGTTACTTCGTGATCCGACCAAGGTGTTCCATGCCCGACTCGGACGAGATGGTTTGCTATTGCGGGAGCGTACGCCGTTCGACCATCGTGGATGCCATTCGACGCGGCGTCAGGACGCTGCAAGATATCCAGAAGGCGACCGGAGCCGGTGTCGGTACGCGCTGCCGGGAACTGAATCCCAAGGGCGTCTGTTGCCATTCGGATATTCTTGCTATCCTTGAGGAAGTGCTCGGTTCCGAAGGCGGCTCGTGCGGCTGTTGTTGCCGATCCGAGGGAGGCTGAGGATTGCCCATCGTCGCCATGGCCAAAAGAAAATAGGAGGAAAAATCGGCGGGACGCGGGTATTCAATGGTGGCACGGTTCGCCCTACGGCTCCGTTAACCGACAGCGGATCCCACAACAGAGAGTCCGAGAGTTTGCGACGTTCGATCGGGTACCGAAGGCAACCTCTAGGAGGTTGGCTTCGCACCCCGAAAACTCGTTTTCGAAACCGAGAGCGCTTCGAAGAGACGACGGGAAGCCGGAACCCTTTGCACGTGCGCGGGTTAAGAAAAAACGCCCTCGCTCCCAAGTCCAGGAGCCGGGCGTTAACCGGTGAAGTGGTTGGTTTCGATACCATCAAGAAGGCTCCCCGACCTGGGCTCGAACCAGGGACCTAGCGGTTAACAGCCGCTCGCTCTGCCAACTGAGCTATCGGGGATCACAGGTTGAGAAACCAAATGATATCTCAACCGTCCGCGGTCTTCAAGAGTGGCCGAGGCCCTCTCGTCACCGCTCAATAAAAATCGTAGCACGCTTCCCATGCTTTGACCAGAGGGGGAGCATCGAGAACATAACTGCCTGCCCCAGAGGAAGTAACGTCGCTCCTTCGCAGCGGCCCCTGCTCGGTTGCCGGTCCCACTTGGGCCGTGCGATTCTCGGCTTCGTGCGTTCAACGGCCGCCACCGGGACGAAAACCTCCGCCGCTGGAAGGCCGCCCGCCCGAGAAGCCTCCGAACCGCTGGAAGAACGGCATCCCACCGCCAAAGGGTGGACGGAACCCCGACGATGAAGAGGACGACGAGCCGCTCGGCCGGCTACTCGAGGACGATCGGCTGGAGCTGCTACGAGACGAGCTGCCGAAACCTACGCCCTCTCCCAACAGTGCCGAAAGCGCGTCTCGAATTGCGTCGGGATTTGCGTTTCCGATCGGAATGACTTGCATCGTTTCGTCACTGTCGGTGGCCGCTTTCTGGTCGAGTTGGGCAATCAGTTCTTTGACTTCCGACATCAAAGGCTCAGGCGCCGAGACAACGATCGAGTTCGTGCGGCTATCGACGCTTAACGCCATTTTTTGTTGTTCTTCCTGTTGGTTCGAGCCGCCTCGGTTCCCACCGCCGCCGCGAGAACGCAACAACTGCATGATTTGTTCCGGGCTGGGGGCCCCACCCCGAGAAGACGACGACTGGACCAATCGATCCTGGTAAACCTCTTTCAAGATGGCGAGAATTTCTTCGGCCTGCGTGTTTTCGACGGGAATGATGACCGTTTTCGGTTCCACGAGAACGTCTTCGGGACTGTCGGGGCGGTCCAAGACTTTGAGAATCTTTTCGATCAATTGCAGATCTGAGGGATACGCTTGCACGATCAAGGCGTTCAACCGTGAATCGGGCGTGATTTGGATCGTATCCGAAGGCGTTAGGCTTACGCCGTCATCTTCAAGCAATGACCCGACCAGGCCACCGCCGATGTCGCCGAACGCCATGCGTGCCATGTCACCAATCAAGGAACCTCCGCCGCCGGACGACGTGCCGTTGGTCAGCGTTCCACCGCCGAGAATCTGGTCGATGACGACGGCCACCTGTTCGGCTTTCGCGTGCTTCAAGTAGTAGAAAACGAGCTGTGGTCCCTGATCGGCGGCACCGCCGCTGACCATCGTTCGCACGAGATCTTCGAAACGGTTTAGCGCTTCGATGTCCTCCGAGGCGATAACGAGTCCCTCCGGCGTTACGCTGATCACAATCGGAGGTTTTCCCGAATCGTTCGTCGCTTGTTCTTCACCGGAACCCGCTTGGTCGGCGGCGGCTCCGGCCTCATCTTGCTCGGGTGATGCCTCGGTCTCGTCCTGCGCTTCGGTCGTTTGCGAAACGAACCGGAAAACCGACGTTCCGGTTTGATCGGCTTGGGCGGTGCGCGTTACAAGTTCATTTGAGGGCGTCGATTGCGAGCCGCGAAAATGATCCCCACCGCCGTGCCCGCCTCCGTCAGGCCGGCCGAAACCGCCGAAAGGCGGCCGAAATCCACCGCCCGGAAAGCCGCCTCCGGGGTATCCGCGAAAGCCTTCTTCCGGACGTCGCTCGCTCGATTCAGAACCAGAGCCGGATTCGTCGCTGCGACGCGTTCCCAACAGCAAAGCGGGCGATCCGGAAAACCCCAGGTCGATCCGTTCGGCGCGGATCGTTTGTTCTTGGTCTTCGCCGGCATTGCCTTCCTCACCGTTTCGCATCGTCGGTACGATGGCCGAAGGCGTTACCAATTGCAGTCGGTTTTCGCCCATTTGAGGCCAGATTTCCTGGATTTGCTTCAGCAGCGTTTGCGCTTCATCGACGCTCATTGGAATCGTGCGGATGGCACCGGCGGGCGAGGCGGCTGCGTCGGTCGTCTCTCCCATCTTTTCCAGCAGTTCCCGAATCTGCTCGATTTGAGAGCGACTGCCCCGGACGAGCAATTGACGAGTCGACAAGTCGGCGTCGACGGTGGGCACGTTTTTGTCTTCCGTCGATTCCGTGTCGATTCCGAACAACTTGTTGATCGCCAGCACGGCTACCTGCGGATCGACCACGCGCAACGGGATCACTTCGACCAGTCGCGAGTCCTCCTGCATTTGATCGAGCGTAGCGCGGATGGTCGCCAGTTGAGCAGGCCTCGCCCAGGCGATGAGGTTTCCCGTTTCGGGATCAAGGGCCAAACGAACGTCGGGAATGCCGGCCATCAGCGTTTGAACGACTTGCAGTACCGATTCCGGGTCGGCCGAGGTGACGGGAAAGACTTCCAGTTGGGGCGTGGCACTCAACGCCGCCATGGCGCCTCCGGTGGTCGATGGATCGACCTCGCGCAAAATTTCTTCCACGCGATCGAGCACTTCGGGAGTGCCGGTGACCAACAGGCGATGTCCCGTCGGATCCAACGCAAAACGGAACGTGCCGTCCTCGCTGGCGGTTTGATCGGGGGCAATACCCAACAATTGCCGCAACACGGTCAGCGTTTGCTCGACCAAGTTCGGGTTCAGGTCGAAGGTGCGCACTTCCGATCCTGCGACGAGCGTTGGATTCTCACTTGCCTCGATGACCTTCCGAATCGTTCGCAAGCGTCCTGCCGTGTCGGTCACAAACAACTGGCGTGAATTCGGCAAAACAGTGATTTTCCCTTGTGGGCCGAGGAGCTTGCTCACTTCGGCTTCGGCTTGCTCGGGCGTCAGGCGACGCAGCTGGAACAGCACGCTGACCATCTCGTACTCGCCGCGGTCGTCCAATTCATCGAGCGAAACCGTGTCGATCAGGTTTTCCGGGATGCCGTCTTCGGTATTGATCACGATCAACATGCGATCCCGGCGAATGAGCACGTAGCCTTTGAGTAACAACACGCTGTTCAACAGGTCGATCGCCTCGGCCGGAGTGTACGACCGATCATCGACGTAATTGAAGGTTCCCGGCGGCGGAGCATCCATTACCAGCGACAACCCGGCTTGATCGGCCAACCATTCGATGACCTCGTCCCACGGCTGGTAACGGAAGTTGAAACGCAGTTCGACGTCCTCACCGGGCAACGTCGAGGTATCGGTCGCCTCGGGCTCCTCACTCGTATCGGTACCCGCGACCGACGTTTCGGGCGTAGTCACCTCCGTCGCCCCCTCGGATATTTCCGTCGGCCCTACTTCCCCGGGCTCCTGCGCGGGCATATCGCCTTCGGGTTCGGAAACGCCCTCTTCGGAAACATTAGGTGCTGGAGGCGGTGCTTCCGGCGACTCGGACGATGTTTCGGATTCGGGAACCGACACAGGTGCTTCGGCGATTTCGGGTGAAGTTTGCTCGCCGGGCTCGACCTCGGTCGCTTGGGGAGCGGGAGATTCAGCTTCCGACGGTGTGTCGGGGGCGGACGCCGGAGGTGCCTGCATCTCCGGGGCGTCGGCTGTCGCCGTATCGGCCGCCGGCGGCGATTCCGGCTCACCCTCGGGCACGCTTTCGACAGCCGGAGTGTCGCTCTCCGATTCGGAAGCAGGCACATCGGGAGTCTCGCCGGTCGGTTCTTCTTGCGCAGCTTCGCTGGGCACGTCGGAAGATGCCTCCGGCGAATCTGCGGCGGCTTGTTCCGATTCGTCGGCCACCGAAGCGGCCGCTTCCGTTTCGGCGGAAGCCGGTGCGTCCGATCCGGATTCGTCATTCGACGCAGTCGCTTCCGGAGTGCTTTCGGCAAGCCCCTCGGGTGCCGGCGGTTCGTCGGGCGTGGTAGGGGCCTCGGCGATCTCGGTAGATTCCGGAACGGTTTCCGGCTCTTCCGGATTCGGTTCGATTGCCGTCCCGAGAACGATTTGTTGCAGGCCGCGGCGTTGCTGATCGCTGAGCGTCGCGGCAATCTGGAGTTCGTACTCGCGGCGCAATCGATCGGCCTCCGCCTCGTCTTCAACGGCGGTTACGGCCTCTTCTCGTTTTTCCAGCAGTTCCCGAATGCGTGCTCGCTGGTCGGCGCTCAGGTTCAAGCGGTCGGCCAACGACGAATCGACCAAGGCAGAAAGCCCCTCCCGTTTCAGTCGCGTTTGTTCGAGTTTGGCCCTCTGCTGGATACTCAGCAGGGCGAGCCCTTCTTTCTCCGCTTCGCGGCGTAGGGCGGCGAGCTTTTCTCGTCGTTGGTCGGGCGTCAAATCGCGCAGCGACGCGGCCATTTCCAGGGCGTCCGACTCGTACCGGTCGATGATTTCCTGTAGCTGCGTTCGTTGATTGTCGGTCAGCCCTAGCGACTCCGCCACGTCCGGTTCGGCGGCGATGGCCAACACACCGACGATTTCTCGCTCAGCGGCAAAGCTGCTTGTCGTTTTGCCGCAATAGCAAAGGCCGACCAAACAGACGGCAACGGCCCACACGACCGCTCGGCGGCCGAACCACAGCGTGCAGGATCGCGTATCCATCGCACAAGCTCCGTGCCGGAGAGAAGACCGGGACAAAGCAGCCAGTTTCGAATCCACGTTGCACCTCATCGTTGTCGTCCGCCCGATCGAAGCGACCGGCAAAGAATCGCGGCGAATCGATTAACTGGAAAACGGATCGGCCCTTTGGCAACGCCGAACCAAAGCGCCGCAAATTCCTATTTTAACTTGGGTTGCGCGGCATGATCGGTCAAACGACGGGAATTGCCGAATGCCGTGCCGCTACCCTTCCTACAACCCGCACAACCAGCCAAAGCAGCGCACATTCTCCCCACTCGCGCCGGTAATCCTAATTCCATAACACCGGCGAATGGTAAGAAGTTCCGAAAAACTAAAGACGTGGCGCCGTTTTGCGCACAAACGCCCCACCCATTTTGGGGCGGCTAAGATTTCGCCAATCGAACCCCACTAAAGGCGGCTCGTTCAGCGTCCCAAAATGCCAAATCGGTGGACGGTGCGGTGCTCGTAGACTTGGCCCGGCCGCAGAACCGTGCTCGGAAAATTGGGATGGTTGGGAGAATCGGGGAAGAACTGGGTTTCCAGGCACACGGCCCCATATTGGGGGTACGTGCGTCCAGCCGCGCCGAGCCGTCC
>CAYVVR010000276.1:0-5905 GCA_964454655.1 uncultured Planctomycetaceae bacterium
CGCCCGACGGTTTGCCGATTTGCGATTCCCGAAATGTGCTGGTTGAGAATTGCCGGATCGAATCGGACGACGACGCGCTGACGCTCAAAAGCGGGACCCCCGAGGTGACGGTTGAGAACGTAACGATCAAGAATTGTACGTTGATCAGCCGCGTGTGCGGTTTCAAGATCGGACCGCAAACATTCGGCGGGTTTCGAAACATCCGGGTGCAAGGATGCCGATTCGAAGCCGCCAAGAAGCCTCCGGCGACACAGTACAGGCCGCAGCACGGCGTCTTCCTGAACGTCGGGAACGGCGGGTTTATCGACGGCGTGATCGTGGAAGATTGCACGATGCGGAATCTTCCTTCGGCGCTGAGTATCTACTTGGGACGCATCGACTCGGAGTACTGGAAGACCTACTGGCCCGGCGTTCCGCCCAGTGCCGGATGGGGACGTATCGAAAACGTGACGGTACGCAAGCTTCGTGCGACGCAAATGGGCACGTTCGGCATCATGCTCGAGGGCCGGCAGGAAAGCAAACTGCGAAACATTCGTTTCGAGGACGTGCGTATCGAAAGTTCCGGCGGCGGCGTTCTTCGCGACGTTCCGGCAGAAAAGCCCGGCGAGTATCCGAACCTCGTAAACTTGTACGACGGAAACGTCGGGACGTGGGGGATGTTCCTGCGGCACGTGGACGGTCTCGTGTTTCTGGATGTATATCTGTGGACCGATCGGCCCGATCCGCGCGACGATTTGTACGTCGAGGACGTTACCGGATTCGATCGCGGGGAATACGTTCCCCAAGTGCGACCGCCGAAGATCGTGCGACGATGGCGGCCTGATCGTGAATCGGAATTCGAAGTGGGAACGCAGGTTCGCGCGTGGACGATTCACGATGAAGGAATCGACTATATCTTGGATACGATGCAGTCGATGTGCGGCGTCAACAACGTGTACATGGTCGTTGTGATGCACGAGGAACATCGACCGTTCGGCGCACCGGAATTTCCGCACAATCCGGCGCGGGATACGTGGGAGGCCGAAGATTCTCGCGTGACGTTCTTTCCCGATTGGGATCGCTACGGCGATGTGAAGCCGCTTGTGTCGGATGTCGACTGGATTCGGCAAACGGACTGGTTGCAGGTGATGATCGATGCGTGCCGGGCGCGCGGCATGGCGGTCGGCGCCGAAGTATCCCATTTTCCGATTCCGAAGTCGATCGTTCGCGCACACCCTGATTGGCAACAACGGACGATCGACGGCGCCGTGTGGAAGCCTGAAAGATTCTGTCCCAACAACCCCGAAGTGCGCAAGTATGTGGTCGCCCTTTTCGGTGATTTGGCCGCAAACTACGACCTCGATTACATCCAGACGTGCCAGCATATTTTCGATCCGAATACCGATCCGGCCCATGGAGGCACCTGTTTTTGTCGCTATTGCGAGGCTGAAGCCCGAAAGATGGGGTTCGATTTGAGGGCGGCCGCTTCCGTGTTGAAAACCGATCCGGATCATCAACCGGAGAAAGACAACTGGTTGCGGTTGCGTCGACATTCGACGACCGAGTTCTACCGCCTGATCGCCGAGGAAATCGAGCGAGTCAAGAAGAATCCCCGATGCCATCTACGCTACAACGACACGTACCCCTTTCGCGGATGGGTGTTGGAAGACGTGGGGATGTATCTGGACGAAGTGGCGCCCTATCTCGGTTCCGTGGTGACGCAAGATCATCAGGAGCAAAAAGGTGATCCTGACGAGACGTTTCAACGGCGAAAGGCATGGTTGGCCAAGGACCGACGACTCATCGGTCCCGATAAAGCGCTTGTTTGCGGCATCGGCGCCCGGATGAAAGCCACTCCCGAGCTGGTCAAGGCTGGAATCCGGGTGGCCTTGGAACATCCGGCAATGGTCGACGGCTTGGCGTTGAAACATTACGACGGGGCCTCGTTCGGATTGATGCGGGCTTTCAAGCAAGGGATGATCGAGGCCGGGGTACGCGGCCTACCGCCGATTCTCGGTAAGGAAGTCGAATTCATGCACTTGGACGGGTTCGAGCCGTTCGATGATTACGTAGAAGAATGGGGGGCTGCGACCACGGATCGCGGGACGGCACGGTTTCGATTCCAGTATCCCGACGGTCGCTACGATGTCCGGATCACGTACTTTGACGAAACAACCGGGAAAAGCCGAGTCCGAATGTACGTCGGCGATCGGCGCGTCGTCGAATTTCGTCTGGATGAGGACGTCGATTGTTGGCGATGGCGAACGTTCGACGACATCGCGATTCGCCAAGGCGACGAAATCACTCTCGAAGCTGTTGCCGACGGCGGCGAAACGGTGCGTCTCGACTTCGTCGAGTTCCTTCCGCGCAATCCGTGAAAAAACGCGAAGACGATCGCTTCTTCGGTGCGTTTTGCGTAGCGACGCTTAGGAGCGTGGGCGGCGCAGGTGCTCGCGGATCACGTGACACAGTTGGTCGGGCGTCGTCGGCCGGCGCCGGCTGCTGATGATGCGTCCGTTCACGACGACCGCGGGCACGGAGAAAAGCTGCAATACGGTTGCGAGCGCCGCTTTGATTCCGGGCCGATAACGGAAAACGTCGGTCGTCAATCGCGACACCAGGTAAAGCTGGTTTCGCGGATCGACAATCGTCACGTCAAGCTCTCCGTCGGCGATTTCTTTCGTGAACAGCCGCGTGACCGTTCGGTGCAGAATGCCGAAGTGTTCTTGATCGCGACGTGTCTCACGAAACACGTTTTGGCGGCGTACGGTAGGATCGTCATCGGTCAGCACGCCGCAACACCCGCTGCCGGTAAGTTGTTCGGCGCCGTCGCGAATCAGGACGATGGAGACGAGCGGACGTCGCATTTCAGGCATGACGGCTCTTTCCCGAAAGGAGGCCTCCGTCGTTACGACGTGTTACGTCGCCGGTAGCGGTAATACGCAGCACAGGCGCCTTCGCTAGAAACCATCGGGGCGCCGAGCGGGTGTTCAGGAGTGCAGGCACCGGCAAACGCGGGACATTCCGGAGGCTTTTTCTGGCCTTGGAGCACGGCGCCGGCAAGGCACTCCGATGACTCTTCGGCCGAGATGGTGGAGACGTCGAATCGTTTTTCGGCGTCGAAGTCGGCGAATTCGGGCCGCAAGGCATATCCGCTTTGCGGAATCACGCCGATACCGCGCCACTTGCGGTCGACGACCTGAAACACCTGGTCGATCGGGCGTCGCGCAGCGGGGTTGCCTTCGGGACGTACGGAACGCCCGTACTGAATTTCTACTTCATGTCGGCCTTCTTCGAGCTGTTCGACGCACATGGCGATTCCCTGCAAGATATCGACCGGCTCGAAGCCCGTGGCGACGATGGGAACCTTGTACGTTGCGGCGATCGGTTCATACTCTTTTGTGCCCATGACCGTGCAAACATGACCGGCCGCGAGAAAACCGTTGATTCGGCAGTCGGGGGCTTCGAGAATCGCCCGAATCGCAGGCGGTACGAGAACGTGGGAAACAAGCATCGAAAAGTTTTGGAGCCCGAGAGCCTTCGCCTGGAGAACCGCCATCGCATTGGCCGGGGCGGTCGTCTCGAAGCCGACCGCGAAAAACACGACTTGCCGTTGAGGATGTTGTCGAGCCAATTCGACCGCATCGAGGGGAGAATAGACGATCCGGACGTCTCCGCCGTCGGACTTCACACGCAACAAATCCGATTTGCTGCCTGGGACACGAAGCATGTCGCCGAACGAACAGAAGGTGACGTCCGGCCGCGATGCGATTGCCACGGCCCGGTCGAGCATTTCGATGGGAGTGACGCACACCGGACAGCCCGGTCCGTGAATCAGCGTCACCTGGTCGGGAATCAGTTCGTGGAGCCCGAACCGCATGATCGAATGGGTTTGACCGCCGCAAATTTCCATGATCGACCACGGCCGTGTGACCAGCCTTCGCAGGTGATCCGCCAGTTTGCGGACGGCTTCGGCGTCGCGGTATTCGGCCAAATACTTCATGAAACAGCCTCCCTGTTCTCACGTCGATCGACCGTCGGGAGAGGTCGGAGTTTCTTCGGGAGGTAGGTCTTCCGCCGCTTCTTCGATTTGCCGAATGAAATCCATCGTTTCTTGGGCTTCGGCCTCGTCGATCCGGCTGAGGGCAAAACCGACGTGAACCAGCACGTATTCGCCCGGTTCGGCCTCGGGAGTGTACGCCAGGCAGATTTCCTTGCTGATGCCGCTGAAATCGACCTTGGCGTACGGCAGGCCGTCTTTTTCGTACTTTTCGAGGATCTTACCCGGAATGCCCAAACACATGGTTGTGTACTCGCCTAGTTTGAATTCAACCGAAAGTGAAATCGAGCGGAATCAATAAGCCCCCTCGACGAATTCGGGTTCGACGAGCTGCGGTATGGCACCGCATGCATGTCCACGTCGAAGCAATTCGCGAACGGCTTCGCGTCCGCGTGGACCGAAATCGAGCGTCCAATCGTTGACGTACATACCGACGAATCGATCGGCCAGCGAGTCGTCGAGGCCTCTTCCAAATTGTAGGGCGTAAGCCAAGGCGTCTTGGCGATGATCCAGACCGTAACGAATGCTTTCTTGCAGCAATCGCGTGACGTCGCGCGCGACTTGCTCGCCGAGATCTTTTCGGACGGCGTTCGCTCCCAGAGGAAGCGGCAGTCCTCCGGTTTCCTCATCCCACCAAACGCCCAAATCGACCACACATTCTAGGCCGAATGATCGGTAGGTGAGCTGGCCTTCGTGGATCAAGAGACCGGCCTCTACCGGTTTGCCTTGGTAATGCCCGTCGACGACGGCTTGGGGAATTTCGTCGAAGGGGACGACGACATGCGAAAACTCTTTCCCCAGACACATTCGCAACGCCAAATAGGCCGTCGTCAGCAATCCCGGTACGGCGATCGAGCGATCGGCCAACGATTCCAACGAAACCCCGTTCTTGGCGACGACCATGGGGCCGTATCGTTCGCCCATACTGGCACCGCAGGGGCAAAGGATGTACTTGTCTTGAAGATGGGCATAAGCGTGCAAGCTGAGGGCGGTCAATTCGAGTTCGCCCCGAAACGCCCGCTGGTTGAGGGTTTCAATGTCTACCAATTCGTGCGTGAATCGGTACGGGCCCGTATTGATCTTTTCTTTGGCCAGCGCATAAAACATGAATGCATCGTCGGGGTCGGGACTGTGCCCCACGCGGATAAGCAAGCGATCGTCGGTCATGGCGGTTGCGTCCACAAGCAAGTAGGGTGCATCCAGCGAAAGAGAAAGCCCCATTATACCGCCGATCGAGCGATTCGTTGACCGGGCGCGATCGGCCGCACCGTCACCGGCTACATTCGAGGTACCTCGCATGCCGTACACGTACGACTATCCCCGTCCCGCCGTGTGTACCGATTGTGTCGTCTTTGGTGTGACGAAGGCAGAATTTGCGACACACCCGACCGGCAACGAGGCTTCGCCGCTTCGCGTATTGTTGATACGCCGGGATCGAGAGCCCTACGCCGGAGCATGGGCCTTGCCGGGCGGGTTCATGGAAATCGACGAGCCGCCACGTGAGGCCGCGTTCCGGGAACTGCATGAGGAGACGTCCCTTCGGCCTCGCGCACTGCTGCCGTTGGGGGCCTACGGAGCCCCCGATCGAGACCCGCGGGGACGCACGATTTCCTTGGTGTTTACAGCGATTGTGGAACTGGAAGGATCGCACATCCACGCAGGTGACGATGCCCGCGAAGCGGCTTGGCGTCCCGCTCGCCGACCGGGCCGACTCGCTTTCGATCACGGGGGGATCGTCCGCGATGCACTCCGATTTTGGCAGGAACGGCTAGCCCGCTTCCCCTTCGGTGCCGATTTGTTGCCGCACCCATTCACGGCGAGGCAATTGAAGACAATATACGAGATCGTCTTAGGGCGGCCGCTGAA
>CAYVVR010000277.1:0-5894 GCA_964454655.1 uncultured Planctomycetaceae bacterium
ACCGATCAACGGCGGCGGCGAGGCAACGTGCAATTCGCCGGTGGAAGCACCGTCCATCTCGACCTGCATTTGTGATCCCGAGTCGAAGAGCGACTCTTGCGACGCTTGCACGTCGGGCGCCACGGCTTCCGACACCACGTCCAGCGTCTGGGCCGAGGCGGTCCATCCGCCGGCCGTTCCCGCCACGAACACCAGCAGCGCAAGCCGCACACGCGCCGCCTCGAGCACGCGTCGCGCTCGATTGCCGGACGCTGATGCCATCGTCGCCGATGCCAACCCGGTCGAATGCCGGTGTTCGCAAGCCACGTCTACATCGTCCGCTGGAAGCCTAAAGCGATCCGAGCGCGGACCGTCCGCGCCGGGGCGGGATCATCCCAAATTCCCGTCCCCGGTGTCAACGGGACTCGGCGACAAAGTAGAAAACCGGGGCAATATAGACAATTCACTGCGGACGATCGTGCCCCGTGTCCGCACCCTTTGGATCGTCGATTCGGATCATGAGGTCTTTGAACTGGACCTTCATGGGCGGACCGGGATGCATTTGCAAGGCGATCACGCCTTTGCGAGCCGCTTGGCCTTCCTGGTCGTCGTACACCTCGGCGGTCACATGCCCGTTGATCGACAGGACGATATGGTTCCCCTTCGCCACGATGCGGTACTCGTTCCAATCGTCGGGATGGACGTACTTCAGCAGCTCGGCCGGGTCGGCAAATTGGGTTTCGTGCCGGGTGCCGTCGGGATCGATCACCACCTTTTGGCCGCGTAGCGCCACGCCGCCGCGAGCATGTTCGAACAACGCGCCGGTCCATTGTCCTGCGGCGTCGATGTCGGCCTGGTATCCTCGCGTATCGAAGTCGGGAATCTCGCGACTGCGGAACTGTACGCCCGAGTTACCGCCCCGAATGCGATACTTCAGCCGCAACTCGAAATCGCCCGGCGTCCCGCCGCGCCACATGAGGTAATTGTGCTTCGTGCAAGGGTGCTCCGGCGTACTTTCGCAGGTGATCGCCCCATCTTCGACGTGCCACCAACCGGGCTTTCCCTCCCAGCCGGTCAGGTCGCGACCGTTGAACATCGACACGAACCCTTCGGGCAACGTTTCCTCGCCGGAAACGAAAAACGGCCGTCCGCAGACGATTCCGACGGCCACAACAACGTACAAGACACAACGGCAAGGGCGCACGATCACGGCAGTTCCCCCTTGTTTGCGGAGGCGCATCGAAGCGGTTCGTTACGAAAGACTTTCCATCGATGTCGCTAGCCTAATCAGAAGGTTCCCTCGATCGCAAGAAATCGCCCGAAAGCCCCGACGCATCGCGCAAGGGACGGGCCGCCCGCCGCTTGACAGTCGGCATCGGGCGTTTCACGATCGACACCACGCCGTCGTGCCGCCAGGGCGTTTCACCCTCGAAAATCAGGAGATCATATCGCCATGACGTCGGATGCCGAAGCCCGTCGCGCCGCGTTGCTGCAATGCCTCGGCGGTCCGTGGCCGGAACCCGGACCGCTCGAATTGTCGGTCGATTCGCATGCCCAAGAGCGCGGCTACCGCCGACTGCGTGTAAGCTACCGGGTCGAGCCGGACGAACGGGTATCGGCGTGGTTGCTCGTTCCCGAGGGTGTCTCCGCCGACCGTCCTGCCGCCGCCGTGGCGGTGTGGCATCAGCACAACAATCAATGGGAATTGGGGAAAAGCGAACCGGCGGGCCTGGCGGGCGATCCGGAACAACACGTCGGCCCGCGATTGGCTCGCGAAGGATACGTCGTCCTGTGCCCTGACGCCGCCGGCTTCGAAGACCGCCGCGACGATCGGCTGATCGGCGACGCCTACGAGCGATTTCTCTTCCTGCGTTACGTCGTCGAGGGAAAATGTCTGGCGTGGAAGAACATCCTCGACATGCGTCGGGCGATCGACGTGTTAGCGAGTTTTCCCGAGGTCGACGCAAGCCGCATCGGCTGTTTCGGCCACTCGATGGGGGCCACGTTCACGTGGTTGGTGGGGGCGTTCGAAGACCGGCTCAAGGCACTGGTCGCGAATTGTTGCCTACCTACCTACTACGGCATCCATCGCGAGCATATCATTCATTGCTTCAGCAACTTCGTGCCGGGTTGGCTCGCCCACGGCGACACGCCCGACATCGTCGCCTTGTGTGCCCCCAAGCCGCTGTGGATGAATTTCGGCGAAGAAGACGCCGGAAGCCCGATCGACGAAGTCCGCAAGGGGCTGACGACGATCCGGCAGGCGTACACGGCAGCGGGGGCTCCCGAGGCGTTCGGCAGTTTCATCGAACCGGGCGTCGGACACGCCTTGACCGAAACCATGTGGCGACACACCCTTGGCTGGTTCGCCCGTCATTTGTGACGGTGCCGACGACAAATCTTGCATCATCCCATGAGCGAAACCGAGTATCCGCATCAACATAGCCCCGCCGCTCGCAAGGTGAAGAACTTTCCGCATGCGCCGGGCGTGTACCTGATGAAAGATGCGGCAGGCGTCGTCATTTACGTGGGCAAGGCGAAGGATCTGCGAAACCGGGCCGGCTCGTATTTCCTCAAGGCCGCCGCCGAAGACCCTCGCACGGCGCGGCTGGTCCGGGAAATCTGCGACATCGACTATCTCGAAGCCGACAGCGAAGTCGATGCCCTGTTGATGGAAGCGCGGCTGATCAAAGACATCCAGCCGAAGTACAACAAGGAACTCAAAGACGACAAGACCTTCCCGTATCTGGAAATCGTGATGCGGGAAGATTTCCCCCGCGTTCGATTCACCCGCGAACCGCAAAGCTCGGGCACGCGATTGTTCGGCCCGTTTGCCAGTCCGCGGGCATTGCGAGGGGCGATCCAGGTGATGCAAAAGATCTTTCGCTTTCGCACGTGCAACCTGGATATCGAAGAGGGCGATCCGCGTTGGCGTTGGTTCCGGCCCTGCTTGTTGGCCTCGATCAACCAGTGCACCGCCCCCTGCAACCTGCGAATCTCCAAAGAAGACTACCGCCGCGACATCCGGCGTTTGATTCGCTTCCTCGAGGGCGGCAAGACGCAACTGTTGACCGAGTTGCGCCGCGAGATGAAACAAGCGGCCGCCGAACTACGCTTCGAAGATGCTGCACGCATTCGCGACGAAATCGCGCTGCTGGAAAAGCTCGACGAACGCGGCAAGCTCGACGAGCACGTCCAACCCGAGGTTTTTCACGTCGATCCGAAGAAGGGTTTGGAAGGGCTGCGGCGCGTGCTGAAACTCGCCGAAACGCCGCGGACGATCGAAGGCGTCGATATCGCGCACTTAGCCGGCACCGAAACGGTCGCCTCGCTCGTCCGCTTCATCGACGGTTTACCGTTCAAACCCGGCTATCGCCGATACCGCATTCGATCGGTTCAAGGGGTGGACGACTACGCCAGCATCCGCGAAGTGATCGCCCGACGGTTCCGCGTGCGCGAAGAAGCCGATCCTCCGCCCGACATCCTCTTGATCGACGGCGGCAAGGGACAACTACACGCGGCCCTGGAAGCGTTGGGACAAAGGGAATTCAGGCCCAAGGTCGTCCTCTCGCTGGCGAAGAAGAACGAAGAGATCTTTCTGCCCGGCGCCGACGAACCGCTGCGGCTGAGCCGACATGCGTTCGCGCTGCGACTGCTTCAGTACGTGCGTGACGAAGCCCATCGGTTCGCGCAGCACTATCACCATCTGCTGCGAAAACGCCGCCAAATCGGCGACGCCTGATCGTCTCTTCGTCGTGGTCGGTTCGCGTTTCGCCCCCTTTGTTTTCGGCCGGTCCTCTCTTGCCGAACCGGCCGCAGGCCGCATATTGGTGCCGCGGGAAGTCTGCCTTGCCGACGCCGGTGGAAAAACTTCGCGCCGAAGACTTGCCCTCGACGGAAAATCCGTTACATTAGGCGACATGCCTTGGGAATGCTTCCCAAAACCTGATTAGTATTCATTGGTTTTGTGGGAAATCAGCCCATATAATCGAGAAGGATCCATTTGTTACGGAGGATGCCCGCACACTCCCAGCAGCCAGTCGCCGTACGTCGATGCCCAACGACGCCCCAATGATCATCGGTGAATTCCAGCGGACGCTGGACGATCGCTTCCGCTTGTCGATTCCGGCCGAATTGCTGGCGGCTTGGACGGGCACCGGCGACGAAAACGTGGATTTCGTACTCGTCAAGGAACGGCGCGGGTGCCTCAGCCTTTGGGACGCCCCCGGCTGGCGGGAACGCTGGGAAGCCGGTGTCGAGCTCATCCGCCAAAAGATCCGCCTCGGACGCCTTGAAGGGCAGTTGTCGGCCGTCCAACGGTTCGGCAGGCTGCTTTCCAGCCGCTATCGTCCGGTGAGCATCTCCCAGCGAGGACGGTTGCTAATTCCCGAAGGATTTCGGGAGTTTTTGGGCGTCGAAGCAGGCGGTAACGTGATGGTCGTCGGTGCCGCGGTGTGCATCGAGATTTGGCACCCCGACCGATGGCGACACTACCTGGAACGGCAGATGCCGAAATTCTCGGCCCTGTTCCAGCACCTGTCGCAATAAAGACAAAACAGCGTTCGTCACGACGCGTTCGCACGCGACGAATCGACCGATACACCGAGCCCGAGTTGGTTTCTTTCGTGCTCACGCATCCCGGTTCTGTGTCACCCGATCAACCCAGGGTTGCGAATCATCACGGATTGGGCTTTCGGGGCACGGATCGCCCCGCTTGAATCAGCCTCACCAACTCGGGCACGGTTTTTTCTTGTCTCGGCCGCCCATCCCACCGACTTGCCTTCGCTGTACGCGATCTGACGATTCTTTCGCTTGTGCGGTCCAGTTGAACGGGTCGTGCCGGTTATACCGCCGCCAAGCGGTACGAACCCCGCTTTCGCGCACCCTGCATCTCCAAATGCGAAAAGCGTCTGATCACCAGCCCCACGAAGACTCCAAGGCCTGGTGCAGCACGAGAAGCAACACATTCGGGTCGTACGGCTTGGCGACGAAGTAGCAACCGCCGGCCGCACGAATCTTGCGGATGACCTCCGGTTCGTCCGATCCGCTGAGAATGATCACCGGAATACTTGCCGTGTCGGGGTTTTCAGCCAGCGTGCGGCACACGTCCAGCCCGTGCGTGTCGGGCAAGTGCAAATCGAGAATGACGGCGTCGGGCTTTTCCTCTTGTGCCGCAGACAGTGCCGACCGGCCGTCGTAAACGCCGATCGTCTTGAATCCCTGCCCCTCGAGCCGCATGCACAGAACCTCGACCAATACCGGTTCGTCGTCGACGATCAGAACCTTCAGCCGATCATCGGCTCGGTCGGGACATTCGACGGGAAACGGAATCAGTTCCGTACTCATGGTTTATACCGTTTTTGCGGAGGAACGGTCGAGTCGCCCGCAGTGTAAACAGACGGTCACGTGAAAATCTGCGCAACGAAACGCAAGCAAGCAAACAGAAACGGCGCCCGCAAGACGGGCAACCCAATCAAGAGCTCCGCAATACACCGAATGTACCGATTCCGCCGCCTCGCGTACGCGACGACCTAGCGGTTATCGGTCCCGCTGCGTACTGCGTGTGGAAAAAGGCGTCACGCTTCGGTGACTTGTCGCTCGGCCTTATCGAGTGTTTCTTGGGGTACCTCGACGCCCCAGCCGGGACCTTCGGGGACGGACACTTCGCCGTCGACGACCTGGAATTGAGGCCGATACAGTTCGCCCGTCCACGTGTTCGGCTCGATCGAGAACTCCATGAACGGCCCGGCGTTCGGAATCGCCCGCAACAGATGGGCGGTAAACAAGGTCACCATCGACAAATTCGCCGAATGCGGCACGCAACTCATCTGGGCGGCATCGGCCATCTCGGCAACTTGTCGGGCGCGGGAAATGCCGCCGATATAGCAGACGTCGGGTTGTGCGATATCCACCGC
>CAYVVR010000278.1:0-2350 GCA_964454655.1 uncultured Planctomycetaceae bacterium
CGAAGGTCCATCGGTTGTACGTTCGGAAAATACGACCGCCCAACTGCGGACCGACAATGTGGTTGTCGACGTCGCTGAACCATTCGCTGTCGGCCAGCGTGCCGCCGTAGGCCCAGACGTTGAACTCTTCGTTGAATTCGAAGTAGCGAACGCCCATGTACAGCTCCCAAATCGAGCCGTGGTGGGTGGGATGGAAGCGATACGTGTAGTTCAGCTCCAGGCTCCACGTCTGGATCAGGTTTTCCATGCGGGCCCCCCAACTCGGCAACGGATCACCGTTGTCGTCGGTGAGCTCAGGCGCCGTGAAGCTCACCGGCAGGTTCTGGATGTCGGTCAGTGCTGCGTCGACGTACCCCTGCAAAAGCTGGCTTCCCGGCGAAGGGCCGTAAGGCGGATCGGAAAAGACGACGTCCATCTGCCGGGCATTGTGGTTCGAACCGGCGGTGCTCAGGAAGGTATTGCTGAACAACCACCCGTGATGCCCTTCGATGTACCCGAATTCCACGCGATCCCCGTCACTCCACGGGGTGCCGATCCAGCCGTTGTCGTGCGTGTTCGATTGGACGGCGAACACGCCCGTGTCGTAATACACGGTTCGCGTCGCCCCGGGGAAACCGATCGGCGTCGTGTCGGGCCGACCGATCGACCAGTGCAGGTACTCCAGGTTCAAGAAGTAGCCTTCGTGAGGCCGAACTCCGCCGCCGTATTGGCTGATCTCAGCCGGGTTGAAGAATTGCATGTCCTGGACTTGAGCCACTGCCGGAGATCCCACCAGCAGTGCCATGAGCCCCGCGACCAGCCACGTTGGGATGCGTTGTAACGACATGGTCTTGTTCCACCTCGATGTCCGCAATTGAACAGTCCGAAGCCGGCGCCATACCACACACGGACGCCGACAGAATGGGGTTGCGACGTTAGTATCGGACATTCCAGCCGTGTCAGTTGAGTAAGAACGGTAAGCCTTACCGAAAATGCGGCAATTTTTGGCAAGCAACAACCCGACCGAGGGGGAGGCGTCTACACTACAGAAGGAAAACGAGTCCGCCTCGTCGATCGGCCCTTCCCCCAGCCTCGCCACTTGCCCGTCGCAGCCAAGAAACTAAAAGAGGCCGAAGCGGTCGCCTCGGCCTCTAGAATCCCCACAATGGTGTTAGAAACGGCTTACTCTTGCCAGTAACTCGAGAAGATCTGGTCGGCGGCTTCGATCGTGCGGCTCTCTCCGCTCCCCCCCTCGTTGATGGTGCGGATGCGGTCGACCGACACGAACCACGCCAGCTCGGCGACGTCCGCCGGAAGGACCGACGACGATCGCGTCACGACGCCGTCGAGAACCGTACCGCCGGTCACGTAAGCGGTATCGAAGCCTCCCTCGCCGCGAACGACGACCTCTTCGAACCACTTCGCCCGCTGGACGCCGTAATCGCCGTCCATACGCACATATTGATCATTGGCGTAGATCGTCTCGTCGCCGGCGGTTCCCCAGAGGTAAGCCCGGTCGATACCGCCGTTGACGCTGTAGGCGTGGACATAATCGAACGCCTTCGCCCGCAGGTAGAAACCGTCGCCGTAAAGTTTCCCCATCTGGGCGTACGACTGGAAGGTGTCGTTGCCCGGGGAATCGTACATGTGCGCAACATCGGCACCGCCGCGGGTGGCGTAACCGTGAGCCCAGCGGAAGCCTTCACCGGTCAGCCGGAAGCCGTTCCCTGCCAGCACGATGTACCCCGGCTTCGCCGTGAAGACATCGTTCCCGGGCGAATCGTACAGATGAATGACGTCTTCACCGCCGCCGGAGTGGGCGTCGACGTATTCGAAGCCCCGCAGCGACTGGGCGTAGGTCGTCCCCGTCACGTTCGCCAACGTCGGGGTGATCAGCATCACCTCGTCGCCGGCCGTTCCCGTGATCGTGGCCTTATCGGCCGAACCACCGGCGGCATTGACGCTGATCGTATCCAGGTCGCGGACCGCCAAGGCGTACCCGGCACCCGACAGCTCGGCCAGTTTCGCCGTGATCGTGAGTTGATCGTTGCCGTTGCTGCCGACCAACCGGCCCACGTCGACTCCACCGGTCGAGGTGTCGACGACGACGTTTTCGAATCCCTTCGCACGCAGGTAGTAATCGGCACCATCCAAGATGGTGTACGTGGGCGTCGCGGTGACCGTGTCGCCGCTCAATCCGTCGACGAACTGCGCCGTATCGTTTCCACCTGCGGTCGCGTATGCATGCGCGAATTCGAAGCCTTCCGCTCGCAACCGAACGCCGGAACCGACCAACTCCATCGCCTCGGGAGAACCGGTGACGAGGTCGTCACCGCTCGTGTCGTAGATCGACACGATGTCCACGCCTTCA
>CAYVVR010000278.1:2360-5891 GCA_964454655.1 uncultured Planctomycetaceae bacterium
ATGGCTGAAGCTGTCGGAATACAACCGGGCCGTCGTGGGCGAGAGGGCCACCATGTCGGTGCCCGTCGAATCCCAGATTTCCAACGTGTCGGCGCCGCCGTTGCCGTTCAAGTCGACGGCCTCGACGTTCGTCGCGTCGACCACGAAGTCGGCACCGAAATTCAACGCCACACCATTGCCCCACAGCCGCGCGGTATCGGCCCCGGTCGTCCCGGTGATCTTCACTTGGTCGTAGCCCGAAAGCCCGTCGAAGCGAACGGTGGTCATCCCGCTCGCGACGGCTTGCGTTTGGCCGTTCAGTTTGACGATCCAGTTCCCCGAATCGGCGTCGGCGACGAACTCGAATACATCGTCGCCGGTCGTCCCGACCAGGTGGGCGATCGTCTGCACGTCGCGCGGTGCCAATCCCGGCGGATCGAGCAGTCGCATGAAGATGTCGGTCCCGTTGAGCGGGGCGATCAACGGATCGGTTTCCGTGGTCGGCCCGACCCAAGCGACGACGTAGTTCCCCACGGCGTCCATCGCAATCGCCGGGGTGACCTGGTTCCCCGCCGTGAAGGCATTCACGCGGAATTCACCCTGTTGCCCCTTCGGCGGCAAGACGAAATCGGAACCGTCGGCCTGGAACATGCGGGCGTAGATGCCGTCGTCGACGGCCAGATCGTTGTCTTGACCCGACGTGTTCCACGCAATTGTGAAATCGCCGGCCTTGTCCATCGCCACCACCGGCTGGTACTGCCAGTGGAGCGTCGTCTCGTTGACCTGGAACTCGTTTCCTTTCGGCGTTCCATCGGGAGAGAACATGCGGGCATAGACACCGTACCCGCTGCCGTCTTGGAGAAAGCTCGCCCACGTCACGACGAAATCGCCATCGGCATCCATCGCCACCTGCGGGTCGATTTGCTCGTCGTTGACGTACTGATTGATACCGAATTCGCCGGTGCGAGCAGTGCCGTCGGCATTGTACACCTTACCGACGATGCCGTACTCGTTGCTGTCTTGGCCGTAGCTCATCCACACGGCCACGAAGTTCCCGGCATCGTCCATCGCGACGTCGGAATTCTGTTGCCGATTGGCCGTCGTGTCGTTGATGCGGAACTCATCGGCCACCGGCTGTCCGTAACGGTTGTATTGCCGAGCGTAAACACCGTCCGAATCACCGTCTTGACCGAAACTGGTCCACGTGATGACGAAATTCCCGACCGAATCGGCCGCCACTTGCGGCGAATCCTGCAAGTTGAGCCGATACTGGTTTACGCGGAACTGGTCGCCCTGCGGTGTTCCGAAGCGATCGAACCGGCGTGCGAAGATACCGCCGTCGAGATCGTCTTCACCTTCTCCGGCCCACACGACGATGAAGTTCCCCGTGTCGTCCATCGCCACGTCGGGCTGGATCTGATCGCCCGTCTCGTACGTGTTCACGATGAACTCGGGACCTTGCGGCTCGCCCTCACGGTTGTAGCGTTGGGCGATGATGTTCGTTTGGCCGGTACCGGCATCGGCCCCTTGGTCGGGGCTCACCCACACGACGACGTAGTCGCCGTTGTTGTTCATCGCCACGGCGACGTCGGTCTGGTCGCCCAGCAAGGTCGTATTGACCACGCTGTCTTCGGCGCCCTCACCCGGTTCTCCCGGAACTTCGGGGCCGGGCAAGCCGATCAGCACCCGGAAATTCCGCACGAACGAGGCACCGTCCGGAGCGAAACCGGTTCGGCCCAGCGGATTCCCGACTTTGTCTCGGACACCACTTTGCTCGAGCTGCCCTTGACCGGCCCCGATCGGCGCGACGACCTCGAGCGAGTAGATATCGTCCGGCAACGGCTGCAATCCGGGCTGCCCGGCGTCGGCATCGATCGTCAACACGGCTTCCCACTTGTTCGTCGGCGTGGGATCAAGCCCCAACGTGTCGGCCAGTTGCGACGCCATGTTCATGCCGAAGTCGACATGAACGATGCTACCACCCATCAACACGCCGTTGCGGGCCAAGCGGTAGTTCTCGGGATTCGTCACGCTGTCGAGCACTTGCTTGACCGCAGCAGGGACGGGCAAGCCGTTCGCCAAGGCGTTGTCGCGCTCTTGCAAGGCCCATTCCAGCGTCGCCTGATCGTAGGCGAGCATCTCTTCGTCGAACGTCACGACGAGGTATTGCAACCCGTCGTCGGTGACGACCACGTCGCCGTCGTCGATCTTCGTTCCGTCGGGAGCCACCAAATCGGTGACGATCGGGCCGGCCGTATCGACCGTTTCCTCGAATTCCCGGTAATAGATCGACTTGTTCGTGTACGAGCCGTCGGTCCCTTGTTCCCACTGGGTCCATGAAACGACGAACGACCCGTCGGGAGTCACACCCAACGAAGGCTCAGTTTGGGGTGTGCCGGAGAATCCCCGTTCGAACATGACGACATCCGGCGGGGCGACGTCGGCACCGCCGGCGCGAGCCGTTCCGACCGGCGCCATCGTGATATCGACGTCGTGGGTCTCGCCCTGGAACGTGACCTCGAATACGTACGCATTCAGAGGATTGACCGGATTCCCAAAACTATCCCGAATTTCCCAGGGCGTTCCCTGTCGGTCGAGGATTTCCTGAAAATCCACGAGGCGCACATCGACTGGTCCGTCGTACGCAGTTTCCGGCCAGTTGACACCCGTCAGATCGGCACCCTCCAAGACCTCGTCGATGCGTTGGACGGCCAGCGTCGGACTGAACACGTTGTTCTGCTGGATGTTGTTGACGGTCACATCCTCGAACCCACCCAACCGTTCGTTAAGTAGCCGCAGCGTGAAGGACTCCCAGTTTAGTCCGGCGTCCATCACGATGTAGTAGCGGCTGTTGTGGCCGTCTCGCTGGGCGTTCAGCACGCTGTCGCTTTGGAGAACGAGCGTATTGAATTGCGGATCGGCATCGAACCGGCTGCCCAAGATGCCGTTCGCTTCACCGCGCATCAGGCCGGCGACGCCGTCCAGAATCGCCCGCAGTCGTCCCAGTTGCTCGCTGTTCGCGCCGCGATTCGCGGCCCGCACGAGATACTGTTCAATGACATTGTCGACGTCGGGCACCCCGGGGAACGTGATGAACGACGTTAAGTCTTCCGTCGCCGGGTCGAAATAGGTCAGCAAGTCGGCGTTCGTCGACGCGTTGATCTGCGAACTCAACCAGTCACCGGGGATCGTGAGGAAGTCCGAGGTATCCGGCCCGTACCCTTCGTAAACACCGATGATATCGCCGTCGGCATCCAGTCCCGCGTTGGCGGACATCTGGGCGTACGGCCAGAGCGTAGCGTCTCCCGGATCGAACGACGCGCTGTTCAACCGGAACTCGTCGCGCAACACGGTCCCGGTGGCCGCCCCCGTGCCGTCGACCAATTCGTACATGATGGCGTGCGTATCGAGCGAACTCTGTTGCGTGTTATCCGAACTGCCCGTTGTTTCCCACGCAACGATGAAATGGTTCGCCGAATCGAATGAAACCATCGATCGCCAGCCGCTGCCGATCGAGAAACTCCACCAGCGATCGCTTTCTTAATACTGCAG
>CAYVVR010000279.1:0-5882 GCA_964454655.1 uncultured Planctomycetaceae bacterium
CAATGCGGGAGGAAGGCTTTACAGCTATGCGACGGTACCCGATCCTCGCCGATTGACGATCGCCCGTGGTACGTTGATCTTGTTCGACCAGCAGACGGTCGTCATCGATCGGACGACGGTTTGGCCGGTCGATGATCCCGAGCGTCGATTGAGCTTTTTGCCGTTGATGGCGGCCTTTCAGACCCGCAGTGCCAATCCCGAAGAGGCGTTCACGTTTTCACTGGTGAGCGTCCATATCGATCCGACGAAGGCGGCGCTCGAGCGGGAACTGTTGGACGACATCTTTCGCGCCGTGCGGGATGATGGTCGAGGAGAAGACGACGTCATCCTCGTGGGCGACTTGGGAAGCGATTTTCGCTACATCGACGCCTTTCGATCGTTGCCCGATTTGGGAGCGGTGATCGTCGGCTTGCCGACCGTCCTGGACGGAAGCCGCTCGGTCGATAACATCGTCTTCGATCGCCGGGCGACCGTGGAATACAACGGCCGATTCGGAATCATCGACCTGGTGCGGGAGTTCGATATCACGCCCGAGCAGGCCCTGTCGGTCGCCGATCATCTGCCCGTTTGGGCCGAATTCAGCGTGCGCGAAGGGGGCGACCTGTAGAACGTGGCAGCGACGGGAACACCGACCTGCGATCGGCCGCGCGCAAGAGAAACGGCGTCCTCCATCCCCTCCGAGAACGCCGCTGTCGTCCGTTTAATTCGCGTCGGAACCTGACACGCAGGATCCGGTTCACACCAGCCCCTTGCGGACGGCCCACACCGCCGCCTGCGTGCGGTCGCTGACGGCGATCTTCCGCAAGATGTTCTGCACGTGCTCTTTGACCGTTTCGACGCTGATGTCGAGCGACCGACCGATTTCCTTGTTCGACAAACCCAACGCCACGTGTCGCAGCACTTGCAACTCGCGCTGGGTGAGCGGCACGCTGTCGTCGTCGATGGTTGCCCGGGTTTGCATCGCATCGGCCACGCGTCGCAATTCACCGGTGTGCGTCGGGCCTTGGCCGGCCATTACGGCGCGGATCGTATTGATGATCTCTTCGCGAGAAGAACCCTTGAGCACGTAGTCGCGAGCTCCCAACGCGGCCGAACGGGCGACGTAGGTGGGGTTGTCGTAGGTCGAGAGAATGATGACCTTCGTTTCGATCCCCTTCTCGCGGAGTCGCTCAAGGACCTCCAAACCGTCGAGATCGGGCATGCGAATGTCGAGTAGAACGATGTCGGGCTTGGTCTGTTCGATCTTCTCGATGCATTCTGCCCCGGTAGCTGCTTCAGCAACGACCTCGATTTCCGTGCCGTTGAGAATGGCGATCAGCCCCTCACGGATCATCTGGTGGTCGTCGGCGATCAATAGGCGAATCGACATGCCCAGTATCTCCCCTTGCCTAGACGGCAGACAGAATTGAAACAAAGGTTCCTGTATCGGACAGCCCGGCGTATCCGCACCAAGGCCGACCCTCGAAACTCGGCAACGATCAAGAGGCGTCTAATCAAGGATGAGCAACCGCCGAGACGCCCACCCTCAAGCAGGGTGGTCGGATAGGGGGAACCATTAACCCAACGTGGTAAATAATAGTTACTTGGTGGGATAATTGGTATAACCATTTGCGGGGTGGTGTGTGTAGCTCTTTTGGTGGGATCAGGATTTGTCGGTCAGAAAAGATGCTAGTTTGTTTCCCCCAGATCGTGGTGGTGACTCCGGGCGGCTGCAAGTTCTCCACATTCTCTAGGTGCAGCTTTTTGACAGCGCGTCTCGTGTGACGTAGATATTTGGCGACACCCGACTTGCGGGTGCGATGCAGTAGGGAAACACATTCCCGGCTACACCGGTCGGTGCGGCGGGCTAATCGTCGCCGAAACGGAACACACGAGGAAGGCTCATGATCAAAGGATCGCTGCTGCTGGTAGACGACGATCGGCAGATTCTGACCGCAATGGCGGGCTGGCTGCGCGAGCAAGGCTATCGCGTGGAAACCGCCGACTCGCTCGAAGCGGGGAAAGACCGACTCAAGCGCGTCGAATTCGATGTGGCGTTGGTCGACATCCGGCTGGGAGACGGGGACGGTTTCGAGTTGTTGCGATTTGCGAAGAAGTTTCGCCCCGACACGGCCGTCATCATGATCACCGGCTACGGGACGGTCGATACCGCCGTCGAGGCCATTCGCTGCGGGGCCTTCGATTTCTTGACCAAGCCGCTGATCGACGAAGAGCTGGAAGTCGCCATCGAGCGGGCGCTCAACCAGCAAAAAGTGCTGGAGGAGAACAAGAATCTCAAGGCCCAGCTCGATTTGCGGTTCGGGATGGACAACATCGTCGGCCGCGATCCCCGCATGCAGAAAATCTATGACGTCATCGACGCCGTCGCCGACACGAAGGCCACCGTGTTGATCACCGGTGAGAGCGGGACGGGAAAGTCGATGATCGCCCGGGCCATCCACCGGCGAAGCGGACGCTGCGACGGCCCCTTCGTCGAGGTGGCATGCGGCGCGCTGCCCGAAACCTTGCTCGAAAGCGAGCTGTTCGGACATGTCGCCGGGGCGTTCACCGGGGCGACCGGTGACAAGGTCGGGAAATTCAAACAGGCGCATGGCGGCACGATCTTCCTCGACGAGATCGGAACGGCCACCCCCGCCATGCAGGTCAAACTGTTGCGGGTGTTGCAAGACTACCAATTCGAGCCGGTGGGCGGTACGGAGACGCACACCGTCGACGTGCGTGTGATCCTCGCCACGAACGAAGATTTGAGCAAGGCGGTCGCCGAGGGGCGATTCCGCCAAGACTTGTACTACCGGATCAACGTCATCAACCTCGAACTGCCGCCGTTGCGCGAGCGGATTTCCGACATCCCCCTGCTTGCCGAACATTTCCTCAAACGAATTTGTGAGGAAACCGGCAAACCGCTGAAGCGACTCAGCGACGAGGCATTGGCCGCGTTGCAATCGTATCGTTGGCCGGGGAACGTGCGGGAACTCCAGAACGTTCTCGAGCGCGCCGTGCTGCTGGGACGCAGCGAGCAGATAACGTTGCAAGATTTGCCGCCCGAAATGGCCGCCTCGGCCCCCGTCGACTTGGAAACCGGCCCCGGCGCGCCGCTCAAACAGGCGATGCAGTTGCCCGAACGCCAGATCATCCTCCAAACGCTCGAAGCGAACAATTGGAATCGCGTGGCTACGGCAAAGGCGTTGGGGATCAACCGGACGACCCTGTACAAAAAAATGCGGAAATTGAACATCGAGCCTCCCGCTCATGCAAGGCGGTGAGAAGCCCCGGAGATTCGCATCTTGGGGGAATAGCCCGCGTCATGAGTTTCGCGTGTCGGTTGAATCGACAGGTTGTCGATTTCGGCTCGATTTCACTGAAAAGAAAAACCGCGAGGTGCTCGCTGCTTGGGACTTGCTGCGCGGCGAAACTTCCGGCTCTTGCAAGACTTAAGAGTTCGCCTCGTTCGTGGTCGAACCGGCGGTTTCGATTGGTCCGCAAGTTGCATCTCTGTGGAAGAATTGCCGGTATTGGTGCGCGCCGTCGCGTACAATGATTGACGGGCGATCGGCCCACCGAAGAGGGACATCTTGGGGATACCGCTTCAGGCGGAAACAAACGAAAAGGAAGAGGGAACCATGCGGCGAATGAATCGTGGGCTTGTTTATGGATTGCTGGGCGTCCTTGCGGCAACGGTCGGTTGGCATTCGGCGATGGCGGTCGGCCCCGATCCCGATGCGTACCATCGGGTGGTCGAGCGCGGACTGACGTATCTGGTCGAAAAAGGCCAGGCCCCCGACGGATCGTTCAGCAGCCAAGCCGGCATCGGCCCGACGGGCCTTGCCTTGACCGCCATGCTGCGAAACGGGCGATCGGTCGACGATCCGGCCGTTCAACGAGGGCTGAAATGGTTGCTGGAACACGTCCAGGAAGACGGCGGTATCTACTCCGACGGTTCGCTCTACAAGAATTACGAAACCAGCATCGCATTGATGTGCCTGGCGGAAGCCAATCGCGACGGTCGATACGAAAAGGTTATTCGTGATGCAGAACGTTTCGTGAAAGGCATCCAGTGGGATGAAGACGAGGGTAAGACGATCGCCGATCGCGAGTACGGCGGTGCCGGCTACGGAAGCCACAAGCGGCCCGATCTGTCGAATACGTCGTTTTTGATCGATGCCTTGCGGGCGTGTGGCAACGGTCCCGACGACCCCGCGATTCAAAAAGCGTTGATTTTCGTGTCGCGGTGTCAAAATCTCGAGACCGAACACAACACGACACCGTTCGCCTCGAAGAATCCCGACGGCGGATTCTACTATACCTGCGCCGGTGAGGGGGAAAGCAAAGCGGGCACGACGCCGAACGGCGGGCTGCGCAGCTACGCGTCGATGACCTACGCCGGTCTCAAGAGCATGATCTACGCGGGCGTGAGCAAGGACGATCCGCGCGTGAAGGCGGCGACCGACTGGATCCGCAAGTTCTACGATTTGTCGTCGAACCCCGGCATGGGGCTGCAAGGGTTGTACTACTACTATCACGTTTTCGCCAAGACGATGGCCGCGCTCGGCGAAGACGAGTTCGTCGACGCCCAGGGCAACAAGCACGATTGGCGACGCGAGCTGTTCGACGTGCTGGCCGAGAAACAGCAACCCGACGGTTCGTGGGTAAATGAAGAAAGCCGTTGGCTCGAGGGAGATCCCAACCTCGTGACTTCGTATGCCCTATTGGCGCTTTCGTACCTGAAGCCGTAACTTGCAATGCGGACGGCGGTGTATTAAGAGAGAGGTTCGGTGCCCGCTCGGTACCGGACGAAACCGCATCCGGCGGCCCAAAGGCGGCGGGCGGCTATCCCGTGAAGGGATCGTCCACCGCGTTTGGGCTGCGTCCTTTATGGGGAGATCGCCGATGTCCGCCCGGTTGCTTTCGACGATGGTCGTCGCCGTGGTTACCGTTTTCGTTTCGATCGCTTCGTCGTCCGCTGCGGCCGGACCGCTGGAAGATTACGTCCGTCGTGCCGACGATTCCTTCGCCTGGAAGCACGTCGCTTCGATCGAGCACCGGGAATGCCGCGTGCACGCGATTCGGCTGACTTCGCAGACGTGGCGAGGCATCGAGTGGAACCATTGGCTTTACCTGATCATGCCGCCGAATCGGGCGATTGACGACGGGGCCGTGCTGTTCATCACCGGCGGTTCGTCGAAAGACGCAGATCCGCTTAGCGGCGCCAAAGACGTCGATCGATTCGTGCCCATCGCAAAAGCTGTCGGCGTCCCCGTAGCGATCTTGCGGCAAGTACCCAACCAGCCGCTTTTCGACGGCTTGTACGAAGATGAGATCATCTCGCTGACGTTCGCCAATTACTTGCGTGAAGGCGACGCCGATTGGCCGCTTCTGTTGCCGATGGTCAAAAGTGCGGTCGCCGCCATGGATGCCGTCCAGGCCTGCGCTTCGGAAAAAGAAAAAGTGACCATTGAGCGGTTTCTCGTCACCGGGGCGTCGAAACGCGGTTGGACGACTTGGCTTACGGCTGCGGTCGACGATCGCGTGTGCGGCATCGCGCCGATGGTCATCGACGTCTTGAATATGCCCGCCCAAATGAAACGGCAATTGGCAAGCTACGGGGAATACAGCCGCCAAATCATGCCGTATACGAAGCGGGGAATTCAAGACTCCATGCAGACCTCGCTCGGCGAGCGGCTGACGTCGATCGTCGATCCGTTTGCGTACCGCGATCGCTACACGATGCCGAAGCTGGTGCTCTTGGGGACGAACGATCCCTATTGGACGGTCGATGCGGCGTGGGAGTACTTTCCTGCGGTGCCGGGACCGAAAGCACTTTTCTACCTGCCGAACGCCGGACACGGATTGGGCGGAGGGATCGTGCCCACGTTCATCGCGTT
>CAYVVR010000280.1:0-5851 GCA_964454655.1 uncultured Planctomycetaceae bacterium
GGCCGCGACGCCCGGGAAAGCGATGCCGCCGGTGGCGCACAGGTCCACGACCAAGGCGAACAACGCACAACTCGCGAGTCGGACGGTATCGGCCTTTGAGATGACCGGTGACCGGAGCAACGCAAAATAAACCGCGCACGCGACGGGGATTCCGATCAAGAAAGCCGCTGCACCCGGCGGGGCCGAGGTAAGCAAGCCGAGCGGATAGGCCAGCAGCCATCCGGCGACGAGTCCGACCGTTGCCCAATGGTCGCTCGGTTGCGGTGAAGCGGGATCATGTGTCGATACACTCGGATGGTTCAGGCCGGATCGCCATCCGACGAAAAAGGTGCACGCCAAGAATCCCACGAGGGCAACGGCGGCGGGAATTCCGGCAGTTGCGGCGACTTCCAACAGAAAATTGTGCGGGTCGGAAACTTCCTCTCCGGCCGTCGGCGGCATGTATCGGGGATACACGTACTGAAAGTTTCCCGGCCCGCAGCCGAACCAAGGATGGTCTTGCGTCATGCCGAGGGCGCCGCGCCAGTATTCGACGCGATACGCGAACGATTTCGTCGCCTCGGTGAGGACCTGGAGATCGAGACCTTTCCACGCGATGCCGCCGGCGATCAACAGCAGCAGCGCCGCCGCGATGCCGACGGCGGTTTTCCAACCGGCTCGCCGCAATACGGTGCGATGGCACCACGCCAGGCAGCAGCCGCCCAACAGCAAGGCCAGATAGGCCGAGCGACTCTTCGTGAGAATCAGGCACAGTCCGGCGACAAGGCAGCCCGCCGCTAGAACCGTCGGAAGACCGAAGCGGGCGACGACCGCGGCCGTTGTCGAACTTCCCGACGACGAACCGTTCGCTTTCTCGCGAGAGAAAAACGCCCGAACGCTCGAGGCGATGCCCACCAGCAACCAGGGCGTCAAGAACGCCGCGAGCGAGTTCGTCAACGCAAAGGTGGCGAACGGCTCGACGCTTTCGGCACGGTTTCGGAACATCACGGCCACCGGTGAATCGACGGGGACATCGAGACCCGCCGCACGGAGCGCCGCGGGAAAATCTTCGGCGACCAACCGTCGGGTGGCGGGAAGCTCGACCGCGTATTGATACAAACCGTAGGCCGCCAACCCGACCGCCGTCGCGATCATCACGCGAAACAACGTGCCGGCCGATTGTTCGTTGCGGATCGTTGCGCGAACGATGAAATAAAACGCAACCATCGCGCTCCATTCCCAAGACATGTTGATCGCCGGACGTGGTGCCGCGTGTTTCACCGCCACCCAGGCCGCCGCACCCTGCCAGATCACCAATAGAATCGCGAGTCCGTCGCCGAGTGAGACGTCGATGCGTTTTCGCCGTTCGGCGGCGATGCCGAATGCCACGACCAACGCCGCCGTGAAGACCAACAACACGACGGGCAGGCCGTCGCCTTCCTCGGCGACGCCTTCACTGACCACCAGTGGGAAAAGAACAGCCAACGACGTGGCGATCGCCATCCGCAAGCCGGCAAGCCGCGCTTTCCACCCTTCCGACGTAAAGCGGTTGCCGATGGCGGGAGCTTGGGCGTCTGTTCGATGGCGGCGTGTGCGTTTTCGTCGGCTCATGGCGATATTTTCCGTAGGGACCGTATCGTTCACCGCCGGCGGGGCGAACGATCTCGGAGGCCGAAGATGCGTCGTGCCTCGTCAGGCTGCAATCGGTACGAGGCCGGGGCTCCGTCTTCCGACAGGATACCACAACCGGCGATCGGCGGCATCGACGGCGGCCGGCGACAAAACGCAGAGGCGACGTTACGCATCGTGCCGTTCGTTTGGAATCATCGAGGACGATTTGTCGCCGTCGCGGCGTCGGCTGCGCCGCGCCGTCGCTTCCAAGACGGCGATGACCGACAGCATGCAGCCCACCATGGCGACGACGACGAAGGCGCCGATCAGATCGACCTGGTAAAGCAACAACGCCCCCAAGCCGCACGCCGTGGTCGTCAGGTACACCGTGAGAACGGCCTGAGTGGTGGTCATTCCCAATTCGACCAGCCGATGGGAAAAATGATTTTTGTCGCCCTCGAAGGGACTCTTTCCTGCGCGAATGCGGATGGCAACGACCGTCGCCGTGTCGTAAATGGGGACGGCGAGCACGCACAACGGGGCGATGATCGCGTGGCGCGGAACTTGGTCGCCGGCAAACGTGGCGGTCAAGGTGACGGCGGCCATGATGAACCCGACGAAGTAGCTGCCCCCGTCGCCCATGAACAAACGAGCGGGCGGGCGATTGTGCCACAAAAAGCCCGTCAACGTGCCCAAAAAGAGAAAGGAAAAGGCCGCCACGAACAATTGTCCTTCGCCGCTCATCGAATCGGGCACGGTCGCCATCACGATTCCGAACAATCCGGCGGCGATCGCGGCAACCCCGGCCGAGAGGCCGTCCATGTTGTCGAGCATGTTGAACGAGTTGATCAACCCGACGATCCACAGCACGGTGAGCGGCAACGACAGCCATTGACTTTGCACGAACACGGTCAATCGCCAGCCTGCGGCGTACGTCGCCAACGCAACGAGCACTTCGACACCCAGTCGCAATCGCCAGTCGAGCGAATAGCGGTCGTCGAGCAACCCGAGGATGAGCAATACGGTTCCGAGTCCCAGCAGCGTCCACAAGCGGATCGATTGCACCCACAAACCGGCCGCGTGACGGCTGAGAAATTCACCGACCAGGGGAATCGTGTGCGGGGCGATCCAATCGGATCGGCACAGGAACAAAACCAACTGGGCAGCGGCCAAAGGGAGGACGACGCCCGCCCAAATCCCAAGACCGCCGCCGGTGGGAATCGGACGGGCGTGGATTTTTCGTTCGCCCGGTCGATCGACGAAACCGTAGCGAGCGGCAACATGCCGCACGACGAGGCAAACGGCCCAACTGACGATCGCCGCCGAAAGCACTACCGCGGGAATCAGGCGTGCCATCATCACCGGTGGGCCTCCCTCAGACGCTTGCGCAGGTAGTTTCGGCACTCGTCGAAGAAGCCGTGATACGTGTCCGACTTGTAGTCGGGAAACGTCCACTGGTGTCCTTCCCAGCGTCCGTGCCGATAGATCAACGTCGTCTCGGCATAGATACCGTCTCGAAGGTAAATTCGGTGGGCGAAATCTTTCGTCGAGGCCAGCACGAGCTTGCCGGGGGTAAGATACCCCGGATCGATGTTCAGCGGTCGCGGCTCGGGATGTTCCGCAAGACCGGCGTATTCTTCTTCCCAGCGATTGCTTTCCAGCTTCCAGTCGGCCAAATCCGCCGGGTCGGCCGGTTCGGCTAGAGCGAAGAAGACTTTTTCCAGGTTGCCGCCCATCGTCGGCGTGTAGTAGTCGGTTTGCACGAAGGGGAAATTCGGGCTTCGCAACGCCACGGTTCCCCATGCGGCCTCCAGACGCCGGGCCGTCCAGGCGATTGCGTCGGGATACCGACTGAAAACGGCAACGATGCGTAGCACTGGTTGGGCGGCGTGCGGTCGGCCCATGCGTCTGCTCGGAATCAAGTGGCGGCGTTTAGCGGGGATTTTTGACAAGCGTTGTTCTTCAATTTTATCATAGACCGGTTTTCCGCGGTGGGGCAGGGCTGCCGGTAAGCCCGATCGGGCGACTGAGCGGTGTGCGGACGGCCTCCGTCTGAAATATCGAACGTCCCCGTTACAGCGAGGAGGGAGAATTCATGTCTCGATTCGGCCGAAACCGCCGAGTTTGGCTACCGATCGTCGTATGTTTCGCGGCGGCTTGGGCCGCGTGGCCGGGCCGCGCGACGGCGATTCGAGCTCAGCAGCCGTCCGAGCGTCCCAATGTTCTCGTCATCTTGGTCGACGATTTGGGATGGGGCGACCTACGATGCATGGGCGCAGAAGACCTTCAAACGCCGAACATCGACGGCTTGGCGGAAGACGGCATGCGCTGGGTGAATTTCTACGCCAATTGCCCCGTGTGCTCGCCGACGCGTTCCTCGATCCTTTCGGGGCGTTACCCGGATGCCGTCGGTGTGCCGGGCGTCATTCGAACGCATTCCCGCGATTCGTGGGGATACCTCTCGCCTCAAGCCGTCTTGCTGCCCGCGGTGTTGAACGAGGCCGATTACGACACCGGGATGGTCGGCAAGTGGCACTTGGGACTGGATGAACCGAATTTGCCCAATTTGCGAGGGTTTCGCACGTTCTACGGCTACCTCGGCGACATGATGGACGACTACTATACGCATCGTCGCTGGGGTATCAACTACATGGCTCGCAATCGCGAGATCGTCGATCCCAAGGGGCATGCCACCGACATCTTCAGCGACTGGGCCTGCGAATTCTTGGAGGCCGATCACGGCGATCGCCCCTTCTTTCTTTACTTGGCGTACAATGCCCCGCACGTTCCGATCCAGCCGCCGCAAGCGTATCTCGACGCGTATTTGAAGCGGCATCCGAATGCAGACGAAACTCGGGCGAAGATCGCCGCCTTGATCGAGCATTTGGATGCCGGGATCGGTCGTGTGCTTGCCAAACTCGACGAATTGGGAATGCGAGACGACACCCTTGTGATCTTCACCAGCGACAACGGCGGGCAACTGAACGTCGGTGCGAACAACGGCCCATGGCGCGACGGGAAAGGAACCGGCTACGAGGGCGGAATCCGCGTACCGATGATCGCCCGCTGGCCGGGACATATCCCCTCGGGTACGGTTTCGGAAGCGATCGGCCTGACGATGGACGTTTTTCCCACCGTCTGCGCCGCGGCCGGGGTGGAACCGCCGCAACCGGTGCATGGGGTGAACTTGCTACCGGTTCTCACCGACGAAAAGAAGACGCTGCCCGCCCGCGACCTGTTTTGGGTTCGCCTCGAACGCCGGCCGCGGACGGATCACGGTTGGTGGCTTTGGGTGGCCCGACGTGGTGACTGGAAGATCATCCGCGGCCCGGGAGATCGGCCCGACCAACTGTTCAACCTGAAAGACGATCCGTACGAAACGAAAGATTTGGCCGATACCATGCCGGAGCAACTCGCGGCGATGCAGCGGCTTCTCGATTGCCATATCGCCGATACGGCTTCCGTCCCGTGGCGAGACTGCCGCGGGTTGGGGCCGGGCGAGCTTCCGCCGGAAGTCGAAGAAAAGTAACGTTTTGTGATCAACATAGAAGGGCCCAAGGGGTGTTCCGGCACCCCTTGTGTCGTTTCTTGGGCCTGCTGGACGTTAGGTTTTAACGACTGCGCAAAATTTGCGGTTTTGTGCAAGGCAGCACGGGCAAAATTCCGATGCTAGAGTTGTGGAGAGTTGCTCCTTGAGACCGGGATTGCGCGCGTGGCCAACAGCTTGGACGTGACATTCGATTACTTGGCGACCACGCCGAACGTGGCGGCATTGGCGACGCTGCGCGCCGCGGCGGCTTCCCGGCACGAGCCGATCTGGCGTCGTGCCGTTCGTGCGTTGATGCGGCGCAGCGACTACGCGGGCCATCTCGAGTTATTGCGCTCGCTGGATCCGATGATTCCTCGCTGGCGGGCGGTCGTGCAAAATCCTCCGGTTCCGTTCATCGAAAGTCTGCGTCAGGCGATCCAGGAAGACGACCTCGAGATTTGCCGCAACGCGTGCCGGATCGCCGTGTGGGCGGAGTTGTTCGATTTCATTCCCGTGCTGGCGGCCCGCCTCGAAGCCAGCATGCCGCCCCATCGCGATTTGTTCGGCCAGACGCTCATGGAATTGAGCGAAATGCTGGCCTCGCGGCTGACGGCTCCACCGGACGGACAACGCGGTCAGGCGTTGCAGTGGGTCGTCGGCCAAATCCGAAACGCGCTCGAGCACCAGGTGTCGCGTTTTTCGTCCAAGACGAGTCGCGAAATTCTCGAAGTG
>CAYVVR010000281.1:0-5846 GCA_964454655.1 uncultured Planctomycetaceae bacterium
CCGCCACGCCGATCTCGACGGTTTCCAGCGAGTCGGCGGCGTCGTTCGATTTCGGGGGCGATGCGTCGCGAGTCATCGTAGCGTCCTTTCACGGCTCGTCGGGCTTCGCCTCGCGTTTGTCGGAAGGCGTTTCCGGGGGATCGTTTTTTCTTCCGGTCGAGCCGCTCGAATCGCGATCGCGTTTTGCCTTCTTTTTGGCTTTCGAGACATCGCCAGACACACTGCCGCGTTTGGCTCGTTTCAATCGCGCCCGCACGGCGGCCAACCGCTCGGCAAGCACCTGTTCGAATCCGCGGGGAACAGGTCGATAGTATTCGCGATCGACGCCCAAATAGTCTTGTTCGGCGACGCCGCCTTCTTCGTCGTGGGCGTAGCGGTACCCTTCGCCGTGGCCCATCTGCTTGGCACCGCTGTAATGGCTATCGCGTAGATGGACGGGCACCGGCAGCAAGCGTCCCTCGCGGACGTCTTTTTGCGCCTCCGAGATGGCGACCGTCGCCGCATTCGATTTCGGCGCACAAGCGAGATACGTAACCGCCTGCGCGAGCGTCAAACGGCACTCGGGCAAGCCGACCAATTCGCACGCTTGGGCCGCAGCAACCGCCAACGGCAACGCGGCCGGATCGGCGTTGCCCACGTCTTCGCTGGCCAAGATGACCAGGCGCCGGGCCAAGAAACGAATATCCTCGCCGCCTTCGAGCATCTTCGCCAACCAATAGACGGCGGCGTCGGGATCGCTTCCGCGGATCGACTTGATCAACGCACTGATCGTATCGTAATGCGCGTCGCCGTCGCGATCGTATACCAAGGCCTTTTTCTGCATCGACTCGCGGGCGAGTTCCCGCGTCAGCCGAACGGGCGTCTCCCCCTGAAGACTCGAGAGCACGGCGACTTCCAAGGCCGAAAGCGCCGCGCGGGCGTCGCCGTCGCAGGCCGCCGCAAGGTAGTCGAGGGCGTCTTCCTCGACCTCGACGGGATACCGTCCCAAGCCGCGGCTTTCGTCTTTCAACGCCCGACGCAACAACGTTTTGATGTGTTCCGGCGTCAACGGCTGAAACTGAAACAACCGGCTCCGGCTGATCAACGCGCTGTTGATCGCAAAGTAAGGGTTCTCGGTCGTGGCACCGACCAAGACGACCACGCCGTCCTCGACGTACGGCAACAAGACGTCTTGCTGCGCCTTGTTGAATCGATGGATTTCGTCGACGAACAAGACCGTCTTGCGGCCCTCGGTCGACAACCGTTCCCACGCCTCGGAAAGCACTTCGCGTAGTTCCTTCACGCCGGCGGTGACGGCGCTGATTTGCCGGAAAGCACTTTTCGTCTCGACGGCCAACAGGCGGGCAAGCGTCGTCTTTCCCGTGCCGGGCGGACCGTGGAAAATCACCGACCCCAAGCGATCGGCCGCCAGCAGGCGACGCAACAGGCGTCCCGGGCCGAGAAAGTGTTCTTGCCCGACGAATTCGTCGAGCGACCGCGGACGCATGCGGGCAGCCAACGGCTGCGCTTTGCGACGTCGTTCCGCTTCGTTCGCTTCGAACAACGACATGGCCGGGTCTTCCTCGATCGCGTATTTCGCCGGTTCACTTCATCGCAGGGCTTCGTAAGGACCGCCGTCGGGCAACATTTCGGCCAACGGGCATCCTTCGCAGCGGGGACGTTTTCCGCAGTGATTCTTGCCGACCTCGACGAACAGGGCGTGAAACTCGTTGTACAAGCCCACGTCGGGCTCCAATTGATCTTCAAAGAACGCTTTCAGCGTGTGGTAATCGGCTTCGGGTTCGATCCAACCGTGCCGGGCCAGCACGCGCAAGGTGTACGTATCGACCACGAACGTCGGCTTTTCGGCGGCGTATAGGATGATCGAATCGGCCGTCTCCGGCCCGATGCCGTTGATCGACAAGAGCGTTTCTCGCAACGATTCGATCGATTGATCGAACATCGCCTCGAGCGAACCGTCGAATTCTTCGACGCAAACCCGCAACAAGTTTCGAAGGCGTTTGGCCTTCAACCGAAAGTAACCGCACGAACGAATGCGCTCTTGTAGTTCTTCTTCAGGCAGGGCGTAGAGTTTGCGAGGCGAGAGGAGCCCGTCCTCCCGCAATTGGTCGATCGTTTTGGCGACGTTCGCCCAGTTCGTATTCTGGACGAGGATCGCCCCGACGGTCACTTCGAACGGGGTCTCGCCGGGCCACCAGTGCCGCGGACCGTAAGCCTCGAACAACCGCCGATAAACATCCATCAACGCAACGGCCATGTTGCTTTCACGCTCCCGATGCAGCCGTCCAGTGTGTGCAATCCCTAATCTCGACACAGTCCCGACCCCCGTCGAGGGGAACGCCGGAAGCGACGGATTCCGCGGCGATTTCCCTTCGAGGCCGGGTTCGAGCCTGCCGATAGCATCCATTGTAGCGGTCTGCGCCGGGATTCCCACGAGCGCCGCCGCATGCGACCTATCGGCGAGAAAACGGGCGATCGTCCTCATGGCATCGAACGCAAACGACACCACGATTTCTGCACCAGCCGAAGACGAGCTGTACTGGGACGCGTCGAAACGCCCCTTGGCCTCGTTGATGTTCGTCGCGCCGTTGTTGGTTTTCTACGAGGCGGGCGTCATCCTCCTCGGTCCCGAGGCCGTTCGAAACGGGGCCGAAATGTGGTTGCGCGAGCTCCTCGGCCGGGTAGGGTTCGGGCAGTACTTCATTCTGCCGTCGGCCACCGTGTGCCTCTTGTTGGGGCATCACTACCTGACCCGCACGAGGTGGTACGTGCCTTCCCGCGTGCTGTGGGGCATGCTCGTCGAATCGTTGGCCTTGGCGATTTGCTTGCGTCTGTTGTTGAGCCTGCAAAGCGTATTGTTCGAAGCGGTGACGATCGCGTTGCAACCGGCGCCGGCCGCCCTGTTGTCGGACGAAGCGCGCACGACACTCACCATGGCGGTCGCCTACGTGGGGGCGGGCGTGTACGAAGAGCTCGTCTTTCGCCTCATCCTGCTCAACGGCCTGAGACTGCTGGCGCAACAAGCCGGTTTGCAGACAACCGCCGCCGCGTGGCTGGGAGCCATCGGCAGCAGCCTAATCTTCTCGGCGGCGCACTATGTCGGCCCGTACGGCGAACCGCTGTTGCTGTTCACGTTTCTTTTTCGGTTCGTGGCGGGAATGTTCTTTGCGCTTCTGTACTGCTGGCGGGGATTCGGCATCGCCGCCGGTGCCCACGCCGCCTACGACTTGCTGGTCGGGTTGGTCTAAAGGGCGATACCCGCCCAACGATCGGCCAAATCAAGTCGTCGATCCGGTACTTTCGGCACGCGGCATGCTGTGTGATGCAAAGCCCGTGCCGCAAACGCCGCGCGCCGATACCATCCGCACGAACGGACGGAATTCTCATGTCGCCTGCCGTATCGGTCGATCGAACGTCAAGGACGGCGAAGAAACACCGAGGCGTTCACGGCGATTGCGTCCTCGAGAAAACGATCTTTGTCGCCGCCTGCGCCTTGGCTTATAATAGACTCACTCGACGTCGTTCGAGAGACTCATCCGGAGGTGTCCTCCGCTGATTCCATATGCGTTCGCTGGTTCGTTAGAGAAGGAAACGGCATCGTGCTGACTGCTCGTCCCAAGGCCACCGAGTTGATCTTTCGCTTGTACGGACGCCCCATTCACCCCGAATTGTTCGAGGTGCATGCGACTCGCAAGATCGCTCGCGGCGATTACGAAGCGAAAATCGACATCACCAGCGCGGGCCATGTGATCACCTGGCGACACGCGAACGTCACGCTTACCGAAGTTTCCACGACGGCGAACCATCCCTTGCCCGAGAAGCGGCGGTTGATGTCGCACACGATCAAAGGGCAACATCGCGAACGCATCGAATGCCGCGACGGCATCGTCTACGAAACACAGTTCGAACTCGAAACCGTCCCGGCCGAATTGTTCCGCGTCTTCCAAGAGCACCTCACTCACGAAGGACCGGGGCAAGGCCTCTACTGCGAGTTCGGTTCAAGCGGGCGGATGCCCTGCGGCGCGGTCAGCTTCATCTATACCGAAACCCGCTCGAAACACCTGCTCATCCAGGCGTTTCACACCTTTCCCGACGATTTCGCCTTGGTGAAGAGCGAGACGGTCATTCGCTTGCCCTAAGCGACGACCGGGCTACCGCAACGCCGTTTTCGCACCTGTCTTCGGCATGTTCGCCGAATCGACGGATTACTTCAATGTGTCCAAGAATGCGCCGATCACGTCGTTGACCGCCTTGGGCTGTTCCATCGGCGCCATGTGTCCGGCGTTTTCGATTTCGGCGTATCCGGCGTTCGGAAGCCGATCGGCCAGGTCGCGCATCACCTCCGGCGGCGTGATGACGTCTTCGGCGCCTACGATCACGCGGCAAGGGCATTCGATGCGATCCAGCCATTCTTCGGCCTTGTCGCGTTTCGCCATTCCCCGCAATGCGGCGGCCACACCCTTGGCATGATTCTCGGTAATCATGTCGCGAATTTTCTCGACGACGTGCGGCTTGTTTTCGATCGTCGCCGGGGCCAACAGTTTGGAAAGCATCTCGTCGGCCAAGAAGGCGGGCCCTTCTCGCAGCACGCGCTCGGCCGTTTTCAGGCGGTTTTCGGCAGCTTCGGGCGTGTCGCCGCGTGCATGGGTATCGCACAAGATCAGGCCGCGAAGCCTATCGGGATGACGACGGGCAAACTCCAAGGCGATGTATCCGCCCATCGACAACCCGCAAAGCACGACGGGCTCTTGAATCTCGATGGCCGGCAACAGCGCGGCAATATCGTCGGCGAACTGGGGCATGGTCACCTCGTCGTCGGCGGTCACGCTGTTTCCGAACCCCCGCAAGTCGGGCACGATCACCTGCGCCCGCAACGAGAAAACCTCGAACTGCGCATCCCACATGCGATGGTCGAGCGGAAAACCGTGCACGAAGACGATGGGCGTCCCTTCGCCGCCTCGGCGTACGGCCATCTCGACACCGTTGACCAACGTCATCAGCATGCCGGAACTCCTTACATTCGGCCGGAAGTCGACGTGCGAAACGTTGCGCATTCCTCGCAACGGCCGGCGGATATCGCTTCTCTTCCCGTTCGGGTAGCGTATCCGACCGGCCGTCGTTTCACAAGACGCGAGACCGGTCTATCACCCCCCGGCGGCTAGAGCAAGCACGATCACCAGGAACATGAGCCCGATGAACCCCAACACGAGACCGAGAACGATTTTTCCGGCGGTGTCCAAGCGTTTCGTGTCGGCGTACCCCTCGGGCAAGATCAACAGTGCCAAGCCGATGACGGCCCCGGCCACGGGCACAAGCGACAGGAACGCCAATGCCGGCGACCAGCCGATATTCTGAAGCCGCTGGGCCATCAAAACGAGTTGGACCAATACGATCAAGACCTGTGCCCCGATGACCACCACCGCCGGATTGGGGGTCATCGAGCCAATCAACCCGGCAACGAAAATGATCCCGAAGGCCGCCCCCAGCATCGTCAGAAAATATTGCAGCCGCCCCATGCCGCCATAATGGCGTCGGGCGGCGCCTTCCCGATACGATCGGGTGCGCGGCGCCGCATACGGATTCGTCGGTTTCGGTTTCGGCGCCTTCGGTGGCGGGGCTTTGGGAGCCGAGGCCTGCGGCAACGGACCACTGGGCAACGGCATGGCCGGAAAGCCGGGCATTTGACCGGCCGGCTGCGCCGGCGGGACACCGGGTTGCGACAACGGAACGCCGGGCACCGGTTGTGCGGGCTGTGGCTGCATTCCCGGCTGCGGAAACTGGGGTATCGGCACCGCCGATTGGGGACCGCCGCCGGGCGTCGTCGGCTGCGAGGGACCGCCGAAAGG
>CAYVVR010000282.1:0-5836 GCA_964454655.1 uncultured Planctomycetaceae bacterium
TCGTGCAACAAGGCGGCCAAGAAGACGTCTTCGAAGTCGGGAAACCGCAAACGCATGGCGATCATGCGTGCGGCCAACCCGACGGTCACCAAATGCCGCCACAACTCGCTCCGCCGATAGGCACCGATCGCATCGCCGCGGCGAAACAAGTCGGATACGCCGGCCGTCACGGCCAGATTCCGAACTTGTTTCAAGCCGAGATACGCAATCGCTTGTTGCAAGTTCGTGATTTTCGTGCGCAAACCGTATGCCGCCGAATTCACACACCGCAGCACGCGGGCACTGAGAGCTGCATCGGTCTCCATCACCTCTTTCAGGTCTGCTGCCCCGGTAGTGGGATCGGAAGCGACCTGCATGATGCGAAGCGCCACCTGCGGCAAGGTCGATACTTCGTGGATTCGCTTGGCAGCCGCCTCGGCGGGTGTCGGCTCTCGCATGGTTTGCGAGAAAGCGGCCATGGTGAGCTCCTCACACGTTTGGATCGCGGTCGGTTCAAATCCTATATAATCGTCTAGCCAAACCTAGGTCACGATCGCCGGGCGAGCAATCGCATTCCTCCCTTATTCATGGGGTATGGGATGTGCGAAAAAACCTCGCTCGGAAGGCCGGTGGTTGCTTTCAACACCCCGCTGTCGGACGAATCCCCGCCAAACGATTCATCTTGCGCCACCTGTTTTGTCGTCAAACTCCACAAACTTGACACGTGTCGTAGGAGAGATCAAACTTGAAAGGCTAGGTTGTTTCGCGGGGCGGATCTTCGGTGCGCCGCGCCGAATCGAGCGCATCGAATAAGGTAGAGAGCCCCGGTTCGGCTCACCTCGGCGCGATCCCGAGCGTGACTGGTTGCGTATCACCAACGAGAAGGCGGTGACCCGCACTCCCACGAGGGGGATCATGCCGACCGTCAGGTGGATACACCTCCTTCGCGGTAGTCGACGACGGATCGCATCCTGTTCGATTGCCGAAAGCCGGCCCGCCTTCCCCCGGATCGCAAGAACACGACGGATCCGGACCACGATCAACCCAGGAAGATAGAGCGACACAACCGTAGAATTTCAGTCCACGAGGATTCCCGCAACACGTCTTAGCAGGAGAGGGACGCATGACCAAGTTTTTCCTTCCGACACTCGCAGTTTTGGCGCTGACCTTGGCTGCGCAGCAAACCGCCTCGGCGGTGGACCTGCCGAAAGCGCCCCCGGTTTCGCAGTTTGCTCCGGCCGAGGACATCATCGCCAAGTTGGACTACTACGTCGAACGCGTGCTGGATGATGTGGCCGATCCGGAAGAATACGCCGACTCGCAAGCCAAGGTGAAGAAAGACGCCGACACGATCGCCGCTTTGGCGCTCGCGTTGGGCCTGCACGATCAAGACAACAAGTACAAGGCTGCCGCCCCGGCGATCATTGCCGCGGCGAACAAGATTGCTGCCGCGACCGAATTTGCCGCCGCCAAGGCAGCCGGCGACGAACTCAGCGCCGCACTTACCTCGAAGGGCGATCCGTCGAGCCTGAAGTGGCAAAAGGTCGCTTCCCTCAAAGAACTGATGGAGCAAGTGCCGCTGATCAACTCGTCGCTGAAGCGCGGACTGCGTCGCTTCGAGCGAGAAGCCGAAGACATCGGTGTCGACGCCGCCGCCTTGGCCGTTTTGGCTCAGGCCAGCATGGCCAACTACGACGAAACCGACAATCCGAACGCCGCCGATCAGTGGTTTGCTTTCTGCGCGGCGATGCGGGATGCTGCGGCCAAGATCAACAAGGCCGCCCATGAAGGCAACGAAGACGCCGTCAACGCCGCCGTCGAAGAAATGACGAAGGCTTGCGACGACTGCCACGCCGTCTTCCACAAGGAAGAGTAATCGCTTTACCGCCTGCGGTTTGAACCGAGGGCAATAGAAAAACTATTGCGACCGGTCGAGACGTGCTCGGCCGGTCGCTTTTGTTCGGTCGACGCTCGCTTTCTCGCCGCGTATTATCGACAGACGGCAAACCATCCGGCGTTAGCCGGGGTCCGCGGTCGGCCGGGCGTATTTTTCTTGCTCACGCTGCACGAAACGACAACCGATCAAGAACTTTTCGGGATCTTCTTCGAGGGGACGCACGTAGGCCACCTGGGCCGAAATGTACGTCTCTTCGCCCGGCAACCCCAACGCAACCACCAGTTCCTCAAACTCGGGGCGGTATTCCAAGACGAACGCGAACCCACCGGTCGACACGTCTTTGCAATTCACTTCGAAGAACTGCGAGGGCGACGGCAATCGGCCGGAAACCACCGGCGCGATTCGCTGCCGATAGGGGAAATTGCTACGCGGACGCCGACGTCGCTCTTGTGCCGTCGACTGTTCGACTGCCGTTTCCGATTGTTGGACCGACTCACTCATGATCTCAACCGTCGATCGTTACTCGTCGTCCTTCGTTCGATTCAAGTTCAACGAACAACGTTTACAAATAAACACGGCCGGTAAACCGACAGCCCACGAGAATCCATGTCTTGTCGCCTTCTCGGCATTCTTGAACACGGACGACGCGGGCGGTGAAAAACGATTCGGCGGGCGGATGTCCCAAGGCAACCACCAACGACTCGAAATCCGGGGGCGATTCCAACAGGAACGAAATGCCGCCGGCCGAAATGTCGCGACACCGCACGTCGAAAAATCGTCGGCGCGACGGAATGACGCCGCCGAAAACCGGTGCGATCCGTTGGGTGTACGGAAAAGCCAACCGCGGACTCGAACGCCGCTCGTATCCGACCGGTGACTGAGCCTGCACTTGCACGCCGACCGACTCGGCCGGATTACCCGGCTTATCGGTAGCATTGTTTTGCTTGACGATCTCTTGCCGATAGCGTTCAACCTCTTCTTGCAGCGCAAGTAGCTCCGTCAAATCTTGAGCCAGCATCGTGATGCTGCGGACGGCACCGTCGCCGTCGAAGTTGTTGATCATTCGCCAGGCCAACGTGCGTTTCATACCACCGCCGACCGGATGCGAATGGAACAACTGCATACCGCGTTTTCCGCGACTTTCTTCGAACGCCTGGCGGACCTGCGCCTGTTCCTCGGGAGCGGCGAACGCTTCCCAAAACAGATGGTCACACAGGTCTCGCTCACCTTTGCCGCTAAGCTCGACACATGCCAAATTGACGCTACGAATGCGGCCGGTGAAATCGACCGACACGACCGGCGCCTGCAACGAATCGACGACCACGCGGGCGAGGTTTTCTTTGTCGGCCAGCTCCGACTCGGCCTTTTCTCGCGCCGAAGTCGCCGCCAAGAGATGAGCCAGGCTTTCGGTAAACTCGAGGTCGCCGCGAGTAAAGGGGTTACCCTTTCCACGATAGGCTGCCAAGATGCCCTCGACACCCGTGCGGGTCAACAGCGGTGCAACCACGCCGGTCGATATTTTCAGCCCCCGCAGAAAGGCGTCGCTGAACCGTGTTTCGGTCTTCAGGTTTTCGAACAACACGGGCTCGGCCAGTTCGATGGCATAGCGGACGGCCGAGTCGGCTTCCAAGTCGTGCTCACGCACTTGTTCTTCGTGAGGATTGCCGGGCACGATGATGCGTGTCCGCCAGCGGCCCGAATCGGCGAGCTTCTCGCAATAGGCCACATGCGAGGCGTCGAGTACGTCGCCCAGCAGGCAAAACGCATCCTGCAAGAGAACTTCCAACGACGGCGCCACCGCGGCCCGACGTCCGAACGTGGCAACGGCCGCGCGCTGCACGGCCTCGGGCGACGCGTTTTCCGATCGTCGCCGTTCCAACCCTGCCAAGATCGCGGGAAAATCCTGATAGGCCGAGGCCAATGCTTGTTCGCCCGTGGCAGCCATGTATCCCCCGACCGCTCAACGAGGTCCCCGAATCATCGTCCGCAATGCCCCTATTGTGTACAATGCCCACGTCAACTATAGCTTTTTCCATACGCCGCAGACGGCGCAAACCGTCGATCTTTTCGCTAAACTTGTTACGATCGGCGCGATCCAATCGACTCGAAAATTGACGACGATCGCACGGCCTCACGAACAGATCACGCAAGGATGAACCTCATGAACACGATTTTGCTTCGGCATTCGGTACGAGACGCGATGAAACACCTCACGAACACCATCCTTACGCCGCTGGTACTGGTCGCTACGATGCTTTCGTCGGCTGCCGTTCTCGGCCAACAGCAACCGCCCGCCGAGCAAAGCGACCTTCCGCAAATCGTCGAATTGCAACGCTTACCCGAAGCCGTCACTCTAGCCAAGCTGTCGAACGGTTTGACGGTCATCGTGCAGGAAAATCACGCGGCCCCGGTAGCAACCGTTCGCTGTTTCGTAAAAAACACCGGCGCCATCAACGAAGGAAAGTATCTCGGCGCGGGCTTGAGTCACGTGCTGGAACACGTCGTTTCGGGCGGCACGACGACGAAACGGACGGAAAAAGAGATCGAAGCTATCGTCGACGGCATGGGCGGCGCGACGAACGCCTACACCACGACCGCGCACACCGCCTATTTCATCGATTGCCCGGCCGACAAAGTCGATACCGCGATCGAGCTGGTCGCCGACTCGATGCAACACATCACCTTCGAACCGAACGAATTCGAACGTGAATTGCGCGTCGTGCGTCGCGAACTGGCCGACGGCGAAGTCAATCGACAACGCGTTCTCTGGAAAATGGTCAACGCCACGCTCTACCGCGTGCATCCGGCACAACACCCGACGATCGGCTACCTCGACGTGCTGAACCGCACGAGCAACCAGGCGATCATCGACTTCTACCGAAGCCGATACATTCCCAACAACCAGGTGTTCGTCGTCGTCGGGGACGTCTCGACCGATCACGTTCTCGAGCGGGTTGCCGAAAGCTATCGAGGCACCCGCCGAGGCTTCGAGACCTACGTTCCGCTGCCCGACGAACCGCCGCAACTGTCGCCGCGGGAGTCGTATCGCGAAATGGAAGGTCAAACGATCGACTTCGTCATCGCCTGGCCGACCGTCAAGTTGAGTGATCCCGATCTTTATCCGCTCGACGTCGCCGCCTACGTGTTGGGCGAAGGAACGAGTTCGCGACTTTCGCGGCGATTGAAACTCGAACGGCCGCTGGTGCTTTCGGTCGAGGCCGTCAGCTACACGCCCCATTTCGTTCACGGTTGGTTCGGCGTGATGGGCTCGTGCCTTCCGGAAAACTATCCCGAGGTCCGCAAGATCGTCCTCGAAGAGGTAAAACGGCTCCAGACGGAATTGGTCTCGCCCGCCGAACTGGCAAAAGCGAAAAAGCAGAAGGCGGCCGAGCTGGTATTCGGTCGTCAAACCGTCCAAGATGCCGCCGAAAGCCTGGGGCGTAGTTACCTTTCCACCGGCGATCCGCTGTTCGACGTCCAATATGTGAAAGAAATCGAACACGTGACGGCCGAACAAATTCGCGCAGCGGCACGACGGTACTTCCTACCGCAGCGATTGAATACGATCGTCATTGCGCCTCCCGGGAAGCTGCCGCAACAGGCGGCCGAAACGACGGGAGCGACCGAGTCGCCCGTCCGCAAGGTGGTGCTCGGCAACGGGCTTCGCGTGCTCGTCAAACGCCAAAGCCACCTGCCGTTGGTCCATCTTCAGGTGGTCACGCTCGGCAGTGCCTTGGTGGAAACCGACGAAACGGCGGGCCGATCGGCCATGTTGGCCGCCATGTTCAACAAGGGAACCGATCGCCATTCGGCCGTCGAAATCGCAGAATACTTCGATTCGATCGGGGCCAAGGTTTCTTTCTCGGCCGGACGCAGCACGATCCTGGGCAGTCTGACGGCGTTGCGTGAAGACTTCCCTCAAGCCGCCGAACTATTCGCCGAATGCCTGACCCGGCCGGC
>CAYVVR010000283.1:0-5793 GCA_964454655.1 uncultured Planctomycetaceae bacterium
TCTTCACGCGTCCGTCGAGTCGCAATCGGATGATCGAGTCGGCGTGTGTTCCCACACCGTGTTCGAACGTCTTGCCGGCGATTCGAATCGGATCGCCGACGACGTTGCGGTCGACTTGCGGGGTACCCCATCCTTGTCGGACGTGCTCAAGATTCAACGATCCAAGAGGGACGATGTGATCGTTTGCGAATCCGAGCGAAGACGCCGTCAAACTGATCAGCGTCGCCCAAAAAAGCGATGTGACGGCCGATCGCATGATGATCCCCCAGCAAAGATTCGAGGAAAGACGGGCAACGAGATGTGCCGCGTCGACGTGGTTCCATCCGTCCGGCGAGGGTATTCTAATTGCGGCGTTTTGGCGGAACAAGCAACGAACGAAAGGCTTGCGGAACGCGAACTCGGTGCGGCAGTCTTCAGGGGGGAAGGCCGATTTCGGCTTCTGTTGACAGGGGTAGGCTGGGTGTTAGAATCCATGTGTTCTCGGCCGGAAAATGGCACGTAGGGCCGGTGTTTCGCACACCAAAAGATGGGGGTGTGTGGTTCCGACAACGGGGCATAAGTGGGGAGCGATGGGTTCGAAACAGGAACCGGTCGCTCAGCCCCCGACGACCGGCGAGATCGACGTCTACCTATTGACGGCAACACCACAAGCGTGGGATCAAGGTACTATGAAGTGTCAGCAATGCGAACGGCCGGCAACGTACCATATCACCGAGTTGACCGGTGATAAGCCTATTGAAGTTCATCTGTGCGAAAAGCACGCGCGAGAATACTTGAATCAGAAATCGGGGCCGGCAGAGTCTTCCGCCGCTGCGGCGGTCGAAGGGATGGCTCAGCACATCGTGAAGCAAATGGCGGTGGGACAGGCTGCCGAAGAAATGCAGCGTCTGGATGAGCAGACGTGTCCCTATTGCGGTATTTCCTTCTTCAAGTTTCGCAACCAAGGAAGGTTGGGCTGCCCGCACGATTACGAGGCCTTTCGGGAACAGCTCGAATCGCTGATTCTGAACATTCACGGCGAAACACGGCATACGGGCAAGGTTCCTCGTCGCGGTGCCGAAGGATCGCGACGGCGTTCCGAGCTGATCCGATTGAGGCGAGAGATGCAAGAGGCGGTCAAACGGGAGGAATACGAGCGGGCGTCTGAAATCCGCGACCGGATTCGCGAGATCGAGCAGGAAGGCTGACTCGTCGCGACGGCGTGAGGAAGGCCGCGTTGCGGTGCGTGTCCGGCGGTCTGGACGGCCGCCGGCAACGACGAGTAGGAAACCTCATCTTGGAAGCGATTACGACGGATGACGAAGGTGACTCTCGACGACTTGGTATTTCGACGCGGGGAATGGCTGCGGGGCGAAGGTCCGGAATCGGTCATCGTCGTTTCCACTCGTATTCGCTTGGCGCGAAACTTGGCCGATTACGCGTTCATTTCGCGGGCGTCCGACGCCGATCGCAAACAGATTCGCGATCGCGTGGTTGAGACGGTAATGGCGAGCGAGCTGGGCGACCGCGTGTTCTGCGTCGACGTGGAAGAACTTTCGGAATTGGATCGCCAGTTTCTTGTCGAGCGACATCTCATCAGTCGCGAGCTGGCCGAAATGAAGGGGCCGCGGGCGGTCATCATCGATCATGATGAACGGTTCAGCATCATGGTCAACGAGGAAGACCATATTCGAATCCAGGTGATGCAAAGCGGTTTGAATCTAGCTGCCGCCTGGGAGCTTGCCGCCCAAATCGACGACGTGCTGGAGTCGGGGCTTACGTATGCCTTCGACGACGAGCTGGGGTTTCTCACGGCCTGTCCGACGAACGTGGGTACGGGAATGCGGGTGAGTGTGATGATGCATTTACCCGCCGTCGTCATTGCTCGCCAAATGGAGAACATCTTGCGGTCCCTGCAAAAAATCGATCTCGTCGTTCGAGGGTTGTACGGCGAGGGGTCGCAGGCGATGGGCGATTTTTATCAGGTGAGCAATCAAGTGACGCTGGGAGCGTCGGAGCAGGAATTGCTCGACAAGGTCGGCGATGTCGTTCCCACGATCATCGGCTACGAAAACAAGGCCCGCGCCTTCTTGGTGGAACAAAATGAGGAAAATTTGCAGGATCGCGTGAGCCGAGCGTTGGGAATTTTGTGCACGGCGAAAACGATTTCGTCGGAAGAAACGATGCACCTCCTCTCAAGTGTGCGAATGGGCATCGCCTTGGGCCTGATCGACAAATACGACATTCCCACGATCAACGACTTGTTCTTGCAAACCCAACCGGCGCACTTGCAAAAAGTTTACGGCCAGGAACTGGACAGTGCCGACCGAAACATCGAGCGCGCCAATTTTCTGCGCAAACATTTGGCCGGTGAAGAAGCCGTATGACCCGACCGATCCGTGTCGAGCACGGCGGCGCGCTCATTGACTACGCACTATGACGGGTGGCGCGGTATCTACTTGGCGGCTTGTTTGGCTTTGCGCTCGGCCAATGCCCGACGAATCGAATCGGCGACATGCTTGGCCAGCTTTTGAGACGATTCGGCGGAGAAGTGTACGTTTCCCGGACGAACCGGCGGAATCTTTTCGTCGATCACGAATTGATACAAGTCGTCGATCGGGATGCCGTGCTTCTTCATGATTTCGGCCGCCACTGCGTTGTAGCGGGCGGCGTCTCCCTTCACACGACCGAGTGAGTTTTCGGGAACCGGCGTCGTGCTGCACCAAATCAGCGAGGCGCCCGTTTTCTCCAGTCGCTCGACGATCGCTTCCAGATTCTTGCGATACTCGTCGATGGGGACTTGCTGTTTGCCGACGGCCACGTCGACCAACCGCCGTTGCTCGTCGATATATTTCAAGTCGTGCAAGCCGAAATTGAAATGAATGACGTCCCAAGGCTTATCGCCCAGCCACGCGTCGAGCCGTTCCAACCCGAAAGCCGTCGACTGGCAATTTTCGGGCGGACGATGAACGTTCGCCTCACCTTTCAATTCCGCCCGCACCGCGAGCGTGTATCCGATTGAGATGGAGTCGCCCAACAGCAAGACACGAGGCAAGTTCGGTTCGTCCTCGATTTGGGCGAAGGCGCTATTTCTCGGGGAACGCGGGTTCTGTCGGGGAGCTTGCCCCCATGCCGCGTCGGCCAAGCAGGCCAAGCAAACAAAAGAAACGACGTACGTGCTCAATCGATGAAGCGTGGGGGACGTGTGTGCGTGCATGATTGCCGACTCCGAGGGGACACGATGGTGATGATGCCGACCAAACTATCGTAGATTGCCGACGCATTGAGATGCAAGTGGGCGCGAAAGGTCGATACGTTGGCGTCCGATTTGTTGCAATTTCGCGTGAGCGAGGCACAATGGACCGGGCACTAGCGACCGTGTCGGCGAAGTGGGGGATGGACCACGTGGCGGCGGCAAATCGCCTTTAAGCAGGAAGGAGTGTGGCTCGTATGTATTGGTTACAGCGTAAAGACGGTGCCCGGCACCGGAGGACGGGAGCGTATCGCTCTTTGATCGGTGGTCTTGTCGGGGTGCTTTGTTGCTGGGGGATGACGGCCTGCACGCCGGTCGGCGCGGCCGAGGTGCCGGACGGCCTCGTTGTTCAAGTAGGGGCCGACGATATCGATTCGCTCGTTCAGCTTGCCGCTGAAGGGGGACGCCTCATCCAGGTTTTCGATACGGATGCGAACAAAGTTGCGGCCGCCCGCGAAGTCGTGGCCGAGGCGGGGGTGTACGGAACCATGGCCGTCGATCGATTCGACGGCGAACACTTGCCGGTCATCGACGACACCGCGGCAGCGGTGATCATGCGATCGGACTTCTCGATCGATTCCGGCGAGGCAATGCGAGTCGTTCGGCCGTTGGGTGTCGTCGTCTTTCCCGACGGTAGGACCGAGGTCAAGCCTCGACCGGCCGGGCTCGATGTTTGGACGCACTATTTACACGATCCGTCGAACAACGCCGTTTCGAAGGATACCGTTGTGGCGCCGCCGCGACGGTACCAGTGGGTAGGCAGTCCCCGGTATTCGCGACACCACGATCGAATGTCGAGCGTCAGCGCGGTCGTTGCAACCGAAGAACGCGTTTTCTCGATCGTCGACGAAGCTCTGCCCGTTTCGATTTTGTTGCCGCCACGTTGGCGACTGGTGGCTCGCGATGCATTCAGCGGTGTCGTGTTGTGGAAGAAACCGATCGACAAATGGGCCCCGCACTTGTGGCCGCTGAAAAACGGCCCGGCCAACTTGCCTCGGCGCTTGGTGGCCCAGGAAGATCGCGTGTTCGTCACGCTGTCGTTCGACGGGCCGGTATCGATGCTCGATGCGGCGACGGGCGACGTCGTCCGAACATACGCCGACACCGAGGGAGCCGAGGAGATCCTTTTCCGAGACGGAGTCTTGTACCTTGTGATCGTACGCGATCGTCCGTCGCTCACTTCGTTGTCGCCTGCCGCTCGAAATCAGTTTTATTGGCAGGAAACGCCGCGCCGAATCATGGCGGTCGATGCCGATTCGGGAAAAGTGCTTTGGGCCGTCGATTCGCCGGCCTTGCCGGTGACTTTGACGGTAGGCGACGAGCGTGTGTTGTTCCACGACGGCAAGTCGGTGGTTTGCCTGAATCGTGATACGGGCGATGTCGTCTGGAAATCGCAGCCGATCGAGCGGGCCGAGGTGATTCAGTCGTTCTACGCACCGACGCTCGTGCTGTACGACAATGTCGTGTTGTTCTCGGGAGGCGAAACGGCCGGTGTGCAGACCGGTTCGTGGTACATGTCGGGTAAGGATACGATGACGGCGCTGTCGCTGGAGGACGGACGCGTCTTGTGGCAGGCACCGCACCCGCCCTCGGGGTATCGGTCGGCCGAGGATCTTTTCGTTGCCAAGGGGTTGGTGTGGACCGGAGAGACGACCAGCGGTCGCGCGGTCGGCGTGTTTACCGGTCGAGATCCGCTTACCGGCGAGATCAAGGTCGCCTTTCCGCCGGACGTCGATACGTATTGGTTCCATCACCGATGTTATCGGGGCAAAGCGACGGAAAACTACCTGCTGACCTCCCGGACGGGGACCGAGTTCATCGACATCGAGAAACACAGTTGGGACATCAACGACTGGGTTCGCGGCGCGTGCCTGTACGGGGTGATGCCCGCCAACGGTATGTTGTATGCGCCGCAGCACCCGTGTGCGTGTTATCTCGAATCGAAACTTTCCGGATTCAACGCGGTTGCGCCGGCCAAGGGGGAACGCATACCGGCGTGGGCGACCAAGGTAGCTCGCTTGGAGAAGGGGGAAGCCTACGATTGGACGCCGACGGAAGATGTCGCAGCGGAATGGCCGACTTACCGTCACGACGGCGAGCGGAGCGGCGGGACAACCGCGAATGTCGGCATCGACGACCAAATCGAGGTGGCGTGGGAAGCGAACCTCGGCGGAGGAAAGCTGACGCCGCCGGTGGCCGGTGGAGGGCTCGTGTTCGTCGCAGCAGTCGATCGCCACACCCTTTATGCCGTGGATCAAGAATCCGGCGAGGTTCGTTGGCACTACACGACCGGCGGTCGCATCGATTCGCCCCCGACGTTGTACCGGGGACGCGTTTTGTTCGGCTGCCGGGACGGGTACGTCTATTGCTTACGAATGAAAGACGGTGCCTTGATCTGGCGCTTCCGCGGTGCACCGGTCGACCAACGCATGGTCGCATGGGAACAGTTGGAATCGGTATGGCCGATTCACGGCAGCGTGTTGGTGCACGACGGTCGCTTGTATACCGTGGCCGGAAGGTCGTTGTTCTTGGACGACGGCATGCGGTTCTTGATTCTCGAC
>CAYVVR010000284.1:0-1342 GCA_964454655.1 uncultured Planctomycetaceae bacterium
AGGCGGTCAATTAGAATGGATAAAACCTGAAACGACGTCGTATCTTCTCTTCTCTTGGTAAAATACGGCTGTGTGCCCGTCCGGTGGGGGCGAGGTTCCCGACGGCCGTCGGAGCGGCGGGTCGGACCTCCCCAACGGCTGATTCCCGTCCAGATTGATGCAGAACGACTCCCCGCGCAGCCCGAGATCCACCTCGTCGGAGCAGATGTCTACCACCTACTCCGAAAAGGGGGATGACGTGCGCCGAGAGGGCCGCGCGGCCGAGCCGATGAGCCCCACGGATGATCAGCCCACCGTCATTTCGTCGCCGGGAAAGGTCACGCCGAGCGATACGAACGCCGACTTGGGCGTGCAGATCATTGCGCCCCGGTTGGAGCCGGGAAGCCGCGTCGGAGAGTTCGAGCTTTTGGCGTTCGTCGGCGGCGGTGGGATGGGACGCGTGTTTCGGGCGCTCGATACGCGGCTGAACCGGGTGGTGGCCCTCAAGGTGCTGACCGCTGCGCAGGCTTCCGATCCCCAGACATATGCGCGATTCGAAAACGAGGCCCGATCGGCGGCGCGGCTGAATCACCCGGGCATCTGTCAGGTCTACAGTTCCGGGATCGCCGACGGGACGCCGTACATCGCGTTCGAATTCATCGAGGGCACGAACGTCCGCAAGTTGGTGGAAGAGAAGGGCCCGTTGCCGGTGGCCGACGCGGTGCACTACACGATTCAAGTGGCCGATGCCTTGGCGCATGCTTCGCAACGGTTTGTCGTGCATCGGGATATCAAACCGTCGAACATTCTGGTGACCCCCGAGGGGAAAGCGAAGCTGATCGATCTGGGGTTGGCGAGAATTCACACGCCGGATGCCCAAGGGCAGGATTTGACTTCCAGCGGGGTTACGCTGGGGACCTTCGACTACATCGCCCCTGAGCAAGCGAGGGATCCGCGAGTGGCCGATGCACGGAGCGACATCTATTCGCTGGGCTGCACGCTTTATCACATGCTCACGGGGCGACCGCCGTTTCCCGGTGGTACGGTGCTCCAGAAGTTGTTGCAGCACCAAGGAGACGATCCGCCGCCGGTCACGCAATTCCGATCCGACGTGCCCGAGCCGATTTTGCGCGTGTTGCGAAAGATGATGGCCAAGGCACCGCGGAATCGGTACCAGACGCCTGCCGAGGTGGCCAAGGCGCTGGCGAGGGCGGCTTACGAATCGGGGGTTTTCCGGCCCAGCGGAGTCATCGGCGACGTCTCCGCCGGCACGCAAAAGAGTGTGCATCGCCACTTGCCGTGGGCGGTTCCTGCCGTGGCAACGTTGGCGTTGATCATCAGGCTGGATTGGATTTGGACACCG
>CAYVVR010000284.1:1352-5792 GCA_964454655.1 uncultured Planctomycetaceae bacterium
GGCCGGCTCCATCGAGTTGCCTTCGCCTCGGGCGATCCAGATGCCCGCGCCGGTTGAAATGCCCGCCGAAAACGGAGTCGATAGCGAAACCGGCGACGATACTCCGTCGACTCAGGCGACAAACCCGGCTGCCGTCGTGGCGGGGGACGGTTCCGCCGAAGAGACGGCGAGCACCGGAAGTGACGACGTGCGCGACGGTCCCCCCGGTGAATCCGTGGTATCGGCCGTTGCCGGGCCGGACGAAATGCTTCCCGACGGAGAACCCTTTGCCCAACGCGGATTCCCCGGTACGGAACCTCGCGCGGCGTCGTCCGCCGAGACCGCCGGGGCGACGGCCGATACGCGTCGGGCCGTCGTGGTCCGAGACGACGGCACAGGAGGCAACGTGGCCGCCGCGTTTGAAGAGGCTTACCGGACGGCCGCCGACGGAGATTCGATCGTCCTCGACTTCGACGGCGTGATGGAGATTGCGCCGCTCGATTTGAGAGCACGTCGGTTGACGATCCGCGCGGCGCCGGGACGACGACCCGTTCTCAAGTTTTCGTCCGACCGAATGTCGCCGCTGACCGCAGGCCGTGACTGGATTCGGGCGGCCGGTGCCGAACTGACGTGGCAGGGGGTGGCGATCGAAGCCGAATTGCCGTCGGACGTGCTCACCGGGTATCGTGCCCTGTTTCAGGCCGACTTAGGAACGCGATTGGTGTTTCGCGACTCGGAACTCACCATTCGCGCGACCGAAGAATCGCTGATGGCGGACCGGACGCCGGTTGCGTTCTTCCGCGTGGTAAACGACGCGCAATCGCGGGTCCTGTTGGGGGAAAGCGTGGATACGACCCGCATCGTCTTCGACTTGCAAGACAGTATCGTGCGAGGTGAAGGGGGATTGATCCGTGTCGAGGCCGCGGCAACGATCGACGTGGCCATAGAGAATTGTTTTCTGGCCGTGCGGAGTTCGGCGTTGAGTGTGTCGGGTCAGACGCAATCGCCGCCGTTGGATGCCGGTGTTCGCATGAACTTGGTGCGAACGACGGCCTACTTGGCGGGCGGCCTATGTCAGATGATTCATGACGATCAGCGAATCTTTTCGTTGCCGGTTTCCGTGCACAGCGTCGCCGGTATTTATGTCGGTGCACCGGGCGTCTCGTTCGTTGAACAAACGGGGGTGACGACGATCGATGGGGCGGTCGCCTCGTTTGCGTGGCACGGAGAGCGAAACTACTACGAACGCTTTACCGATTTTTGGACGATCCGCTCGCTGGACACGGCGGCACCGCCGTTGCGGCTGGGGTTTGATCGTTGGAAGAGTTTTTGGGGCTGGGAAGACGAAAAGCAGGCCGTCTTGGATGGCGTCCCTTGGGCGGAGGAATTGCCTTTGCCCGATGCCCCCATCACGGAGCATGTTCCTGATCGATATCGTTTGATCGATCCGCAGTTGGACGATGCCGCACTGGGGGTGACGGGCGAAATCGGATGCGATCTTGCCGACCGCCGCCCATTCGAAAGCGAATCGGGCGAGTCGGAGTGACACACTTGTGTTGCGGCCGCCCAATTTGTCTGATCGGCTTCGGTTATCTAAACGGTGTAGATTGCGGGCGTCCGGCGGTTGTTCTTCTTCTTTAGATGCAGCTCATTTTGCTGCTTTCTCGAAGCATGGAAGGGACGCAACCACCCTTCCCCCGGACGTACGCTGTTGGCCCCGGGGGCTCATTCGGTACAATAGGGAAGCCTTTTTGAGACAGTGTAGGCCGTTCGAGTGGCCTGCCCGCCGAAGGCGGTGGCTGCTGCCGAAAGGATCCCAGGTGGCCAAGGGGATGACACGTGCAGCCGAGCGTGTTCTCTGAATTCACAATCAGAAGAGCAAGGGATTTATGAACGAGACTTCCCCGAGAAGGCGGTCGGCCCAGGAGTCCGACGGCAACTTACCCGTTGTAGCGGCGATCGATATCGGTTCGAACGCGATTCGCATGATGATCGCCCAGGTCGTCGCCCAGGGGCAGTTGGACGTTTTGGAACGCGTGCATCGGCCCGTACGCATGGGACGCGACACCTTTCGTACCGGGCGAATCGGTGCGCGAAGCATGCGCGCGGCGGTCGAAATCTTGCGCGACTACCAACAGATGATGAACGTCTACGGTGTGCAGCGGGTGCGCGCCGTGGCAACCAGTGCGTTGCGCGAGGCATCGAATGCCGATAACGTTCTCGACCGCATTTTCTTGGCATGCCGGTTCAACGTCGAAGTGATCAGCATCGCCGAAGAAAGCCGGTTGACCGTCGATGCCGTGCTGCATTCGATCGGCGAGATCGAGGGGATCGCGACGGGGAAAACCTTGATCGTCGACGTCGGAGGCGGCAGCACGCTGTTGACCGTCTTGGAAGACGGGCAGATTGCCAACTCGTTCGGATTGCGCTTGGGATCGGTGCGGCTGAACGAGATTCTCGCCGGCGAGCGTGCTTCGCCCGAAAACGCCGAAGGGATTCTACGTTATCAGATTCGTAGCGCCGTCGAATCGGCCAAGCGAGCCTTGCCGATCGAAGAGTGCGATTCGTTTGTGGCCGTCGGGGGCGATGTGCGGTTCGCCGCTCGCCATGTGGGGAAGACGAAGTCGGCCAAGGCGCCGGTCGTCGCCCATAGTGACTTTCGTAAGTTGCTCCAGAAGCTTTCCGGAATGACCCCGGAAAAGATCTCCAGCCGGTTCGGCTTGCCGATGGAAGAGGCCGAAACACTCTTTCCTGCGTTGTTGGCGTACGACATCATGCTGACCGAAGTCGCCGCCGACGAGATGATCGTTTCCGACGTGTCGATGCGCGACGGGTTGTTGCTGGAGTTGGCGCGTGAGGTCACCGGAGAAGACGACGAGTCGTTTCGCGAAGGCGTGTGTCATGCCGCACGAGCATTGGCCGAACGCTACCGGGCCGATATGAACCACGCCGAAATGGTGGCTCAGTTGGCGGTCAAACTGTTCGACGAGATGGAACCGGATCACGCCCTGGGCTCGCGGTATCGTCTTCTGTTGTGGGTTGCCGCCATCTTGCACGAAATAGGCGGCTTCGTGAGTTTGATGGCGCACCATAAGCACAGCTACTATTTGATTTCCAATTCCGAGATTTTCGGCCTCACGCGACAAGAGATGGAGTTGATCGCGCATGTGGCACGCTATCATCGTCGAAGCGCGCCGAAGAACTCTCATTCGGAATACGTGAGTTTGCCCCGAGAGAATCGTGTGATCGTCAACAAGTTGGCCGCCATTTTGCGAGTGGCCGACGCCTTGGCTCGCGGGACGATCAAGCGGCCGGAAAATGTCCGATTCGTCCGTCAGGAAGACGAGTTGTTCATCGAGGTTGACGGCGAGACGGACCTTGTTCTCGAACGCCGAGCGATGGCGCTCAAGGGCGACATGTTTGAAGACGTCTACGGGATGAAAGTGCGATTGGAAGGCGGTGTTTCCCTTTGACGAGGGAATCCCGATCACTCTGAAAGGGTGCTTTCAGGAACGAGCAAGCTTCTGCCGGCATCAACGAACCGATGGCAAAGAAAACACGAAAAAAGACGACAAGCGGCGCGAATCGTTTCTTCAACCGCGAACTGAGCTGGCTGGAATTCAACGACCGCGTGTTGCGGGAAGGATTGTTGCCGGACCTGCCGCTCTTGGAGCGTTTGAAGTTCTTGGCGATCGTCAGTTCGAATCTCGACGAATTCTTCATGATTCGCGTGGCCGGACTGCGGCAAATGGTCAAGGCCGGAGTGCGCAAACGCGATTTGGCCGGCATGTCGCCGCATCAGCAGTTGCGAGCCATTGCCGATCGCGTTCATCGGATGGTGGACGAACAAAGCGCAGGAATTCGTGAAGTGCTGTCGGCCTTGCGAGAGCACGGGATCGTCGTATTGACGCGGGAAGAATGGAACGACGACGATCGTCGTTTTCTGGCGGGGTACTTCGAACGCGAGATCCAACCGATCTTGACCCCCTTGGCCATCGCCGAGTTGGATCCGCCGCCGTTGTTGCCGGGACTTCAGTTGAACGTCGTCGCGAAACTCGAACGTGCCCGGGGCGAGGGCGAGTCGGAAACGGAGACCGAAAGCGCGAATTCGCGACGAAGGCGGGCACGCCGCAAGGTGGAAACGGAGAGTGAGGACGATTCTCCGCGGATCGTCGTTTTTCCCGTGCCGACCCGCTATCCGCGATTCGTGGCATTGCCGACCGACACCGGTCACCGGTTCGCCTTGCTGGAAGACATCGTCGCCGCTTTTGCGGAACGCATGTGTTCCGGCTATCGTGTGCTTTCTGCCGGTGTGTTTCGCATTACTCGCGATGCCGATGTGCCGATTCAAGACGACGACGCCAGCGATCTGTTGAACGTCGTCGAACGGGCCGTTTTGGATCGACGCCGACGAGCCGCCGTGCGACTCGAACATCAGCAATCGCTTGATCGGGAATTGGT
>CAYVVR010000285.1:0-5760 GCA_964454655.1 uncultured Planctomycetaceae bacterium
CGCGGCCGCAAACATCCCGCCGTTGAAAAGCACGATGTCGGGACGTGCGGGATCGTGATCGTCGGGAAGCGGTTCATCGCCGACGGTCACGTGGCGATGCGCCGTCAAGAACGCGGCCAGATAACGCGTCACCGCAGGATCGGGGGCATAGGGCAAACCGAACTCTTGGAAGCCCGACCGTTGCGTGTGAGGACGCGCATCCAAATCGACCGCCGGAAAGAAGCCGTCGAGCAAAACCGCCTCGACTTCGTCTCGTGTCACTTCGACACGAATGCCGCCGCCGATCAGCTTCGCGCCCTCGCCGGGGATCGTCAAGGAATACGTCTCGGGCGGATTCTCTCCCAGCAACACTTCCTTGGCCTGTCGGCACCGTTGCACCAGGGCCGACCATTGTCGCGGAGATAACGATTGCGCGATCCGCTGTTCGAGGTGCTTGGCCAAAGCCAGGTCGAGGTTGTCGCCGCCGAGGATCAAATGCTCGCCGACGGCCACTCGGTGAAACTTGAAACGCCCCGACTCATCGCCCCGCACGCGAATCAACGTGAAGTCCGACGTCCCACCGCCGATATCGCACACCAAGATTTTGTGCCCCGGTTCGACGAACGATTCCCAATCGTCGCGGTGTCGATCGATCCAAGCATAAAACGCGGCTTGAGGTTCTTCGATGAGGACGACGCGATTCAGCCCGGCCCGCGCGGCCGCTTTGATCGTCAACCGCCGAGCAACTTCGTCGAACGACGCGGGAATCGTGAGGATGAAGTCTTGCGCAGCCAGCGGATGCTCCGGAAAGCGTGCATCCCACGCCCGGCGAACGTGTTCCAGATACCGCGATGACACGTCCACAGGCGATAGGCGTTGCACGTCGACCGCCCCTTGCCACGGCAAAAGCGGCGAGGTCCGGTCGACACCGGGATGACACAACCACGACTTCGCCGAGGCGATCACGCGGCCGGGCACCCGTGCTCCCTGATCCCTGGCGAACGCGCCCACGACGTATTCCCGCGGCTGGTCGTCGAACGGCAAACGCAACGCCTCGCGTGGAAACTCGCCTTCCGCCGGTTCGTAGTGGAACGAGGGCAGAACCTCCAGGGCCTCGATTTGTCCCGGGGCCGTCAATTGCGGTATTCGCAGGACTTCAACCTGCCGGGGCGTGCGGTGCATGTCGACATAGCACACCGCCGAATTGGTCGTCCCCAGGTCCATGCCGACGACGTAACGTCGTTCGTTTTCCGAAACCTCGGTGGTCATCGTCTTCGATTCGTCCTCGTTTTATCGCAAACGCCGGAACGTCGCCCGAACCGCCGTCATGTCGCACGGCCGTTGTCGCGATTCCTTCCGGCGTGATCGTCTTGGCTTACGCCTCGTCGTCTTCTTCCCGCACGCTGAATTCGAGCTTCCAGCGGCGATCGTCCTGCGTGCTCAAACACCAAAGCTCGAGCATTCCCAACTCGGTGACCTTGGCGTGGAAGCGCACGGGCACATATTCGCCCTCGTTGTCTTCGGCGGGCAAGCAGGCCTCCATCGAGTCGGTCTCAACGAGTTCGTCTTCTTCCCACTGCGTCAGCAAAGTGCCGGGGCGGTCCTGCTTGCGGACCGACGAACTGAAGAAGCGGAATTGAACCGTCTCGCCCACGACCAGGCCGACCGGACCACCGGGCACATCGCACTCGGTTCCTTCTTCCATGCCGAAAGGTGCCACGCACAAGGCATTCAGCGGTCGCGGCGCGCCGGGCACGGCCAATCCGGCGGTTTCGATACCCACGTAGTACGCCCGGGCCGTCCCGCCTCGGATCCGCACACCGCCGTGTTCCTTCGCCCACCCGTAATAAGCCGCCCCCTTGGCAACCGCCCGATCCAAATCGCGCTGTCCCGGCAACAGTTGCGGCGATTGCTCGGGGAACCACCGCCCCAACACGTCGATCAATCGTTCTTGCAACCGCTGCGCCTTGAACACGCCGCCGTTGAGAAGCACGAAGTTAGGCACGGCCGGCTGGCCGCCGTCGCCTCCGTGCGCGCTCAAGAATGCGGCCAAATGACGCGTGACCCCGGTATCGGTCTCAAACGGCAACCCGATTTCTCGGAAGCCCGACGCCCGTCGTTTCGCGGGTCGATCTCCTACCTCGCAAGCCGGAAAGAAACCGTCCACCAGCAGCCGGGCGACCGACTCGCGATCGACTTCCAGCGACACGGTGCCGCCGATCAGCCGGCTGCCGCGTCCCAAGACGGAAATCTTGTGCGTGTCGGGTCCGTCGGGAGATAGCAAGGCTTCTTTGGCCGCTCGGCAAGCATGCCACAACGCGACCGACTGCCACGGGTCGAGTTTCGTCCCCTGCTCGGCAAGTTTGCCGGCCACGTAATGCGCCAACGTCAGATCCATGTTGTCGCCGCCGACGAGCAAATGATTACCGACCGCGATGCGGCGCAACACGAGTTCCCCGTCTTCTTCGGAAACGCCGACCAAGGTCAGGTCGGTGGTGCCTCCTCCCACGTCGCACACGAGGACCTTCTCGCCGACCTTCAAATGCTTGCGCCAGCGATCTCCGGTCTCGGCCAACCAGGCGTAGACGGCCGCTTGCGGTTCTTCGAGCAACACGAGATCGTCGGGCAACCCCGCCGCCAGCGCAGCCTCGCGCGTCAGCTCCCGCGCTGCGGCGTCGAACGACGCCGGAACCGTCAGCACGACGCGTTGTTCGGCGATCGGCGCATCCGGAAAGGCTTCTTCCCAGGCCGCCGCCAGATGCTCCAAGTAGCGTTGCGTCGCGGCGACGGGTGAGACCTTCGGCACCTCCTCGGGCGCGTTCCACGGCAAGATCGGTTGGCGACGATCGACGCGACTATGACACAACCACGACTTCGCCGCACCGACCGTCCGCTGGGGCGATTCCGCCGAGCGTCGTCGGGCCAGTTCGCCGACGGCATACTCCCGTTGTTCGGCCCAGGGCAAATCGAGCGACTTTTTTTCTTTTTCTTCCGGCGTTCCCAGGTACAAGTACGACGGCAACGACTGACGCGACTCGACCGTGCCCGGGGCCGTCAATTGCGGCACGTCGAGAATCGCCACTTCGGCATTCTCTTCCTGGTTGGGAACGTACGCGATCACGCTGTTGGTCGTCCCCAGGTCGATCCCCAAGATATAGCGAGCACTCATGGCGTGTGTTTCCTTGATTCATTGCGAGGAACGGTTTCGATGCGACACGAGACTTGCGCAGACGCCGCACTACCGAGCGTGCCGCACGTCCGGCATCGGCAAGACGCGACACATCGCGGCGGGCCATACCCCTTCGACCGCGGACGCGCACCGCAAACGATGTCACCTGTTTCGCCCGCGATCGCGAGATGCACGTGAAGTTCCGGCGGTTCTTCAACCGACCTCGACTTCGGCGGGCGCCACCACAAAGGCGGCGTCGGCCGACCCCGACCACGACGGCAAGTCGCACCGATTCGCCTTCCAACCGTGATGGGTGAGCTTGCCGGTCAACGGCGGTTCGCCCACGTTCCCCACCACGCGAAAGATGCCCGGATCGTAACCGGCGGGCACTTCGACGGTGCTGCCTTCTTCTTGGTCGACGACCGGCCCGAAATCGAACATCCGCTTCAAGACCTCGCGGGCCTGCCGGTGGACGTCGCGGACGGCGGCGCCGATCTGCGCGTCGTCGTAGGCGTCGAGCGACTCTTGCATGAAGTCCAGAAATCGCGCCTCGCGCTGCAAGGCTTCGAGCAAAATCAGCGCTTCGCTCTTGGTGGGTTTCTTGGGTTCCGGCTTCGGCTTGGCGGGCGTCGGTTTTTCGAGAGCCGGTTTCTCCGGCGGCGCCGCCAACAGCCCGGCGACCTGTTCGGCCCGCCGACCGTCGAATAACGTCGCAAAGAACGCCCGAATCGCAGTCCACAAACGCATATCGATTCCCCTCGATGGATCGAGTCTCGGGAAGGAACGCGGGGAATAGCCCCCCGCGATTCCGTCACAATTTCTCTCGGCACCGGCAAACTGTGGTCGTCCGCGGCGCGCACGGAGACCGCACGTTGCTAGTACAATTTGAGGGGGAAGTCGATCGGGGTGTCAAGCCCCGCGTTTTGGCGGGCACGAACGCACCGCGAAAAGCGATCCGACAACCCGGCGTCGCATCACGCACGCCACGGTCGCACGCGATCGAGCTTTCCGTCCAGAATGGCCGTCACGATGTTGGCGTTCTCGACCACCTGGAAGTCGTACATTCCGGCGCACACGATATCGGCCCCGTTTTCGAAGGCGTAGCGAAAGGCTTCTTTCGGCTTGATGGCCCCGGCAGCCAATACCTTGAAAGCGATCCACGGTTGCGGCAACTGGGCCATGTAGGCCTTCGTCTCGTCGGGGTCGAAACACCACACGTTGTCGTGCTGATCTTCGAGGTCGGCCGACCAGTATTCGTGGTGATGGAAGGTTTTCATCCAGAAGTCGGGAGTCAACCCCGCCTCGACGCATGCCCGGATCGTCTCGATGTGGTGGCCCCCGATACCCGCCGGAATCCCCGCTTCGCGAAACTTCTCAAGCGCCTCGGCGATCCAGTCGATGTGACCGGCTTTGACGTACTCGTCGGCGGCCGCCCCTTGCACGTAGGCGGCACATGCCCCGTGATCGAGCGAGTAGGCGATATTCTCGAGCAGGCCCTTATGATCTTTCCCCTTGCATTGGGCAATGAACTGGATCTTGCCGATCCCGCGGTCCCAATACTCGTTGATGATCGGGGCCAGCATCGGATTCGTCAAAATCGTGTCGATGCCGCATTCTTCGGCCAGTCGAAAGGTAGCAAAGATTCGATCGGGGGTGTGGTACGCCCGGATCAACTTCGACACGTAAATCAAATCGCGGGCGTGCGCGAAACCGTTCATCAGGTTGCCGCCCAAAATGACTCGGCTGAGCGTCAAATCGTTGATCTTCGCTTTGGGCACCGGCTTTTTCAGCTTGTCGAGCGTTTCGAAGCTGAACACCTTGATCGACGGCGAGGCCGTCGCATCGAGTCGCGCCAGCAGGTCGTCTTGTTCGTACGAGCGGTAACCCTTTTGTTCGAGACACGCCCACACCAGCCCGCCAAAAAACGGTACGCCCGTCAGCGAGGCCAGCAATCGCCGGCGAGCCAGCTTGCCGGGAGGGGCGTCGGGTGGAGCGACCGCGTCGGCATCTGAGGGAACGGCACGCCGGCGTCGCCGTGCTTCGGACCAATATTCGACGATGCCGTCCAAGCCCCACCGGTTCGGCGGAACGGCCGCGATCACCAGCAACATCACCGCCTCGATCAGCGTGGGGGTGACGAACAGCATTTCCCCCTGGCTACCGGGAATCGTTCGGCCGATGCCGGGCGGATAGGCAAAATAATAGAGGAACAAAAGCAGCGATCCCAATCCGGCCGAAAGCCGCGTCAACGCCCCCAAGACGAGCGCCGCGCCCAACAGCAACAGGCCCCATACGTTCAGCAGGTCGACCACCTGCAAGATGCGCGGATCGGAAGCCAACCAGTGATAAAACGGCGCCAACGGCCCGACGGCGCCGTTGAGGTACGGTGCCGCCGTCCACAGCGGATCGTTCCACTTGACCCACCCGGCATACGCGAGATGCCAACCGATCCCCACCCGTACCAGCATCAACAAGAACGACGCCGACAGGGGACTCGTCCGTTTTGGCTCGCTCATAGAACGCTCCGGTCGATTCAGGGGCACAATGGGGCTAGACGGCGCAACGCCCGGTGATCGGCGCATCGCAACCTGCCGCTGTATGATAACTTACGA
>CAYVVR010000286.1:0-5750 GCA_964454655.1 uncultured Planctomycetaceae bacterium
CAATTCGGCCAGTTGCTCAACCTTGCCTTTTCCGAGGTAGGTCGCGGGGTCGGGAACGCGTCGTTTTTGCGTCAACTCGCCGACCACCCGGACACCGGCCGCCTCGGCCAACCCAGCCAGTTCTCCCAGCGGCGGGTCATCGACAACGGCATTTTCCAGAAAAACACCCACTAGAATCGCCGATTCTTCGACCGGCGGCCAATTGCGCTGCATGTCGCGGATACTCACAGAGGCAGACGACCTCCTATCGCAAAACGTTTCAACTCAGCAAAACTCGGAACATGCGACGGGCTCTGCCGTCGTACACCGGCGTCTCGTCCGTCCTCTATTATCGTAATGAGGGACCCCGACGGGGAAAAGTTCGTTTTCTTGTCGATTTCGCCCAGATCACCGAATCGACGGCAGCAGGACACGTGATCTCCAATGCGTGCATCGTCCGATGCACAGTGGTATGATAAAACGCTCCGGCCTCCGGAGAATGTTCCGTGCCGGGTTCCCCGGCGACCTACAGACGTAGCGGTGCCCGATCGCCATGACACTTTTCTACTACAGTCCGCAGTTTCTGCATCACGAGACGGGAAACCACGTCGAATCGGCCAATCGCATTCGGCACATTCCCGACCACTTGGAAAAGCTCGGCTTGTTGCCGCGATGCACGCGCCCCGAATGGAAGCCGCTTTCTCGAGCACGGCTGAATTACGCACATACGCCGCGTTATGTCGACGAAGTTTGGGCAACGGCGAAGTCGGGCGGGGGCGATCTCGACCCCGACACGGTTTGTAGTCCCGCTTCGTACGACGTCGCCTTGCTGGCCGCGGGTGCCGCGTGTGATGCCGTCGGTCGGGTGCTTCAAGGCGAAGATCGAAACGCCTTTTGCTTGGTCCGGCCGCCCGGTCACCATGCGCTGCGAGATCGCGCCATGGGCTTTTGCATTTTCAACAATGTCGCCCTGGCAGCCGCTTCGGCGGTGTGGGAATACGACCTCGAACGTGTCTTGATCATCGACTGGGACATTCACCACGGAAACGGTACGCAAGCCATCTTCTGGCAAGACCCGAAAGTCGCCTTGCTTTCGGTCCACCGGTACCCGTTCTACCCCGGCACCGGCAGTGAAGACGAACAAGGCGAAGGCGACGGCGCCGGTACCATCATGAACGTACCGGTCGAATTCGGGATTTCGCGGGAAGAATACGTATCGATCTTCCGCGAAGCCGTCGCAAAGATGGCCGATCGCATCCGGCCGCAACTTATTTTGCTCAGCGCCGGATTCGACACGCACCGGCTCGATCCGCTCGGCGGTCTGGGGCTGGAAACCGAAGACTTCGGTACGCTGACCGACATCGTCTTGGAAGCGGCCGACAAACATTGCGACGCCAAACTGGTCGGCGTCCTCGAAGGCGGATACAACCCCGAGGCACTGGCCGATTCGGTGGCCGTCCACCTCGAACACTTGCTAGCGGCCGGATGACTCTCCGGAAAACGCGGCACGGGGTCGTGCGACGCAAAGCGGCTTCACTTGACCGCTAGACGCACGGCGCCGTCCCAATCGTCGGGCGGTGTGCGGTTGTGTTGCGCGATATGGACCATCAAGAAATCCGTCCCGCGATCTTCCGAGGGCATGCGTCGCAATAAATCGTAGGCGGTGTTCCAATCGCCCGCGATGAACGCTTCGACGGCCTCGTCGCAACATCGCAAATGCGTCTCGTTCAACAACGGAAACTCGTGGTACGGCGGCACGAGTTCGCTGACGACGAGCGAGGCATCCATGCCGTAGGGCCGCACCGAAGCCAATCGTCGCACGCGGGCGACTTCGCTCGGTACCGTCTCACGGACAAGGCGCGCGGTTGCCTCGTCCAACAACACCGGCGCGTGCAGCAGTTTGGTCATTCCCTCCAAACGAGAAGCCAGGTTCACGACGGGACCGAAGACGGAAACTTTCGCGTGATCGGCCGTCCCGATTTTGCCTGCCACTGCACGACCGGTCGCAATACCGATTCCCACGCGAAAGGTGGCGTGCTCTTCGCTCGTCGAATTCGCCCGCGACTCGAACTCGCGGCGCATTCCCAAGGCCGCCTTTGCGGCCGACGCGATTCGATCGTCTTGTTCGATCGGCCATCCCCAGAAGCCCATCGCGGCATCGCCCTGGAAATCGCCGATCACGCCGCCGTTGTCGAGAATGTGTCGTGTCATGACGCCGAGGGCGTCTCCGACGCGAGCGAGCAACTTCAACAGGTTATCGGACCAACGCTCGGTCTCTAACGAAAACCCCCGCAAATCGCTGAAGATCACGGTGACTTCGGTTTCGCGAGGGGAAAGGATTTCGTCGGGGTTCTCGCCCGCGATCGATTCCAAGATCACCGGGGAAAGAAACCGGCTGAGCACGGTTTCTCGGCGTTCGAGCGCCCGGATACGCTGCACGGCGGCAAAGATTCCGGCCGTCAACTCGAGAAACTTGACGTCTTCCCGCAGGTCGTGCGTCGTCGAATCGCTCAATTCCGAAGCCGGGCGGCGGAAATTCCCCGCCACATACAAGGCCCAACGCGGCTTACCTTCGAGCAACACCGGCGTGCACGCGGCCCAGTCGATGTCTTGCCGAGCGGTATACGCGGGCCGCACATCGTGCGTGTGCCGCCAAATGTGCACGACGCTTCGACCACTCCGACAGGCATCGAGGATCAGTCCGCGGCTCGGTTGGAACTCTCCCGAGGCGGACAATCGCCGATCCCAATGTTCGAGTCGGACGGGCGTTTCGGAATCCGGTCGGTCACCTTCCAACGAGACGACCGCCGCCGCATCGGCCGCCGGGATGCCCGTCAGAAGCATATTCACCAAACGGTCGTATCTTTCACGATCGTCGCGCCCCGAGGAAAGGACGTCGGGTAGGCGACTCAAGACCTCCAGTCGATGATCGGGATTACGAAAGCTGACTTCTCTGAGGCTCGACGCCGTGTATGCTTGTTCTTCCACCGGCGGCGGCACATCGATCGCGATCGACGCCCGCTGGTCGATCAGCGAGAAGGTCGTGCGTCCGATCACGAAACTGTCGCCTGGACGCACCTCGATTTCGTCTTTTTCTCGCCCGTGATGATAGACCGGGTTTTTGGCCTCGGGCAACCGCACGACGGTCAACACGTTTCCGTCGAAGTGCAACCGAGCGTGTCGGCGGGAGATGCGCGGGTCCCAGGGAACGCCCCAACCGCCCTCGCGTCGCCCCAGCAATACCGGTGTTCCTACCGGCAGCGGACGCCGCCAACGATGCTGCTCCAATTCACCTTGGGCGATCAAGTCTGCCATGCGGAACGACTAGTTTCGGCGGTGCTCGAAAAAACGGCGTGTTTTACGATCATCCCTCCGGCCGGGGTGAATCGTCGTCCTCGGCTGCAATCGTATCGCGGGAATGGACGGTCGCTTCCGGCGTGGGCGAATCGGAAGCCCCGTCGAGGGGCGTCGGCGTACCGAGTTGCCCCATACGGCCGCCGAACGGGGCCGACCGAGGCGAACCGGCGACTCGCAACATCCGCCAGGTCAATCCCCAAAGTCCCAACAACACGCCGCCTATCACCATGATACCGGCCAGTCCCCAGTAGACCAGGCTGCGACGAATCCGTTGGAGCGGTTCGGTAATCGCCGAATCGTAATCTTGGACGACGATCACCGCCCAGCCGACATCCCGGGCACGGGGACGTTCCGTGTCGCCCGCCTCGGGAACGCGGATCGCCGCCATCTGGGCAAGATACCGCTTCGCGTAAGCCCCGCCCTCGGGATCCCTTGCCAGAGGATCGGTGAATTCGACGGTCGGCTTCGGCGGCGGGGTGTTTCCGTGCACGGGAACCGGCAGATGATCCAAATCGAGGCGATACTTTTGAAAGTGCTCGGGCACCTGCGACCGACGCTGCAAGATCTCGCGAAACAGCGGATGCTGAAGCACCATCCCTTGGTAGCTGCACGGTCGCATCTCGACAAGGATCGGATACTGCCGCGACGTGCCCCGCAACTCGATGAACCGGTTCACCTCGACGGTCAACGCCACCACGCCCATGAATCGACCGGTTTCGCGATCGAAAACGGGTGTGGCCACGGCAACGATCCAAAGACCGTTCGCTTCGCTGCGGAAGACGGCCGAAAGCGACGTCTGTTCGAGATGCACACCCGCCGGCGGACGCCGGCCTTTCTCCAAGTCGTCGGGGTACCCGGTGAAAAAACTTCGCCACGCGTAATTGCGTCCGACCGTTTCGGCGAAGGGTTCGCGGGCGACCGAATTCCCGTCGGGATCGCAAAAAAACCAGCTGGCGACGTCGGCATCTTGAAGTTCGGCAGCCGGGGGGCGCATCCACCGCGGAATCGCCCGATCGAGCGCCCGTTGCAAAGCTTCACGCTCTTCTGCCGCCCGAAATGCCGCTTGGGCTTCGGCCAGTGCCGCGGCATCGGCCTTTTCATCGTTCAATCGATCGCGAAGCGAACGAATCTCCGGTGAATCGAGGTAGCGTCGAACCGCCGCCTGAAACTCAGGATTCTCGGCCACCTGTTCGACGGCTTCGTACCGCCGACGAATCTCTTTGCCCGCCAGCCCCGCCACGTATTCGGCGGTCAGACGATTGTTCTCCAGCGCGCGAATCGTCAGATGATTCCCCGACTCGTCCAACGCGGTATTGAAACCGCGCCAGGCGAACAGACCGGTGACGACCAACAAAAGCATCGGCCCGATCAACCCCAGCAATACCAGCGGCCGACGAGCTTTCTGACGGGACCAACCTTCCAACGCCGACAAAACCGATTCGACGTTCGGAAATCGTTTGTCGGGATCGGGCTCGAGGCATCGTTCGATGATTTCCGCCAAGCCGCGATCGACGCCCGGCACGCGGCGTAGGTCGGTCGGCACGCCCAACCGACGGATGAGCTGCCGATACGTTTTCAGTCGCTTTTCCAAGTCGGTGATGTCGCGCAGCTTGCGGATGCGTTCGTCGTTCCGATGCGGCACCCGACCGGTGAGCATACAGTAGGCGAGCGATCCCAGCGCGTACACGTCCCAGCGCGCATCGGGGACGGCCGCCAGATCGGCCTGCTCGGGCGCCATGTGAAAGAGCGTCCCCAAGGCCGGGGCTTGTTCATGCGAAAGCCGCGCCTGCCCGAAGTCGGCCAGACGCGGTTTGCCGTCTTGATCCAGCAAGACATTCGCGGGTTTCAAGTCGCAGTGGAGCACGCCCTTGCCGTGCGCGTGCAACAACCCGACCGCGATGTCGTGAAACAAAGAAACCGCCTCGTCCACCGGCAACGGTCCGTGCTCGAGTCGATCGGCGAGCGACCCGTGCTCCATGTACTCCATGATGTAGTACGGCGGATCGGCATCCCAACCGACGGCGATCAACTGCACGATGTACCGATCGGCGAACAGGAACGAAAGCTTTTCGACCTCGCGAGAAAGCAGCGACCAGTCCAATCCGCCGCGAGACGCGTAAAACTTGATCGCCACGCGCCGCCCCGTATTCCGCTCGATGGCCACCCACACCTCGCCGTACGCGCCGACGCCGAGCAAGCGCTCGGGATCGTAGCCGGGCACATCGGTAGGCGGCCGAGAGTGAGACAAGCTCATCTCCCGGGATCGACGGCGGTCGTCGCCGCCTTGCGGAATGGTAGCGTCGCTGTGCATGCTCGTGGATGATCACGGCTGGGAAACTCGAATTCGACCTTCCCCGGACCGCATCGACCGCATCGGGTTTTCGTCCGAGAAAGGCAACACCGCTGTTTGAGGT
>CAYVVR010000287.1:0-5745 GCA_964454655.1 uncultured Planctomycetaceae bacterium
CGATCGACCGCCTGGAACACCAGATCCACGACCTCGCTGGTGATGATCAGCTCATCTTTGCGGGCGGCATCGAAGACGTTTTCGACCTTGTGAGTCAACTCGTTGATGTCGTCCAACCCCAGCATCGCCGACAACCCTTTGAGGCTGTGGGCGGCGCGGAACATCTCGTTGAGCAACTCCATGTCGAATCGCTCGGTCGGAGTACCGCCCTGGGCGCGTACCCAGTCGTCCAACTGCAAGAGGTTCTCGTTGAGACGATCCAACAACTGGGCGGACTCATCCAGGAAATCGCCCAACATGCTTTCGAAGAATTCATCTCGAGCGGTCGCGCTCATATCCGACTCCTGTGGTCTCCATTCGGCGGGGCAGGAGTTGTCCCTGTCTCGGTTGGCATCAACTGGAAGGCTGAATCTCGGCGGGGAGTGCCGAGAGGGGGGTTACTTCTTCAGGAAACTATAGGTCGTTTTCTTGGTGGGGGAGGAAGATTTTTCTTTGGTCTCGGGAACGCGATACAACCAAGGGTGAAGACGCTGGTAGGACCGCACGAGGCCGCTGATTCCTTCGGCCGCACCGGCTACCAGGTAGCCGCCTTCACGAAGCACTTTGGTGACGTTGTCGATGACCCGTTTTTTCGATTCGGTATCGAAATAGATCAGCACGTTCTTCAGGAAGACGATGTCGAACGGTCCCTCGTTCACAAGCGGATCAAGCAGGTTGTGCTGCCGGAAAACCGCCATCGAGGTCAAAACCGGCTTCGCCTTCCATACCGACGCGTTGGGTACTTGCGTGAAGTACCGTTTGCGAAGTTCCTCGGGCACCAGCTTCATGGCCCGCTCGTTGAACACGGCCGTTTTGGCCTGTTCCACGGCGCCGATGCCGATGTCGGTCCCCAAGATGCGAATGTTCCACCGCTGAAAGTTGGGGAGCGAAGCGGCAATGCAGGTGGCGATCGTCATCGCCTCGTCGCCGGTGCTGCACGCGGCCGACCAAATTTTCAACTGACGGCGGCCGGTTTTTTTCGCCCGCGCTTCCATCTCGGGCAGGAATTGTTTGCGGAACCACGCCCACTGCGCCTCGTCTCGGAATAGATAGGTTTCGTGCGTGGTAATCTCTTGCAGGAAACCGTCCCACTCCGGATCGTCGGGCTTGAGCGACGTGAGATGTTGATAGTATTCGTCGTAGCCCTTGATTCCCGTCTCGCGCAGACGGCGACGCAATCGGTTGGAAAGCAGGGTCTTCTTCTGCGGCGAAATACGGATGCCCGTGCGACGGTAAATCAGATCGGCATACCGCCGTAGCTGTTCGTCGGTCACTTGCGAACCGAACCCCGACATGCCGATCGGTGCGGGTTTCGCCGAAGCTTTCTTGTCGTCGGCCGTTTTTTTCCAGGCGGGCGTCGTTGCCGGTTTCACCGGTGTTGTTTTCTTTTTGCCGTCGGCACCGCTCTTCTTTATTCCGAAGCGTTTCGGCAGCATAGCGAACTCCATTCACGATTCCTTCGATCGTTCCTTTTTCAAGCGGCCGGAATGCATCGTGTGGGCATCGCTGTTTCGCGCACGTTGCACCACCGTGATGGGCATTCGGCAGGGCGACAGGAGGAAACCCGCCCTACCCCGACCGCCCCTGGGGCAACCGTCCCCGTCTCGACCGGTACGTGGTCGAACGCGTCGTTCCGTCGGCGCCTTCCTAGCGAGGTCGGCGAGCCTGCGTCGTCAGGCGGGGCTCACCGTACTCACGAGCGGCACGAGCTCACACCATGCCCGCGTAAGCATCCATCCCCGCGCATTCTTCCTCGCCCAAGAGACGATCGATTTCGAGAAGAATGAGCAGTCGGTTTTCCAGCTTGACCAGCCCGGTCAGATATTCGCGTCCCAAACCGGCGACGGTCGGCGGCGGCGGAGCGATTTGGTCTTGCGTGATCCGCAGCACCTCGCTGACCGCATCGACGATGATGCCGATCGTCTTATTGCGGACGTTCACGACCATGATGCGGGTATCTTCCGTCACGTCTTGCGGCGGCAGCCCGAAGCGCAACCGCAAATCGACGATCGGAATCACCGTGCTGCGGAGATTGATCAATCCCTTGATATATTCGGGCGTCTGCGGTACGCGCGTGATCTCGCCCATCAAGATGATTTCCTGCACCTTGGTGATCTCCACCCCGTATTCCTCTTGGCCGAGGCGGAAACTAACCAATTGCATGGTCCCCGAACCTTCCTGCTGATTCACTTCCTGAATCAGAGCCTCTTGTGTGGTCGTCGACACGATCGTCCTCCTCATTCGTTCAAAGCCACCAACGGAGGCCGGAGATCCCGGCTTTGCTTCGTTGTCGTTGGTTCATCCCGAGGTCGGTCGATTCCGGCACTCGTTGCCGCCGGCCGCTCGAAAGCGAACCGGCAAAAATGCCGAAAATCACCGACATTTCTGAACAACTATAGACCACACAAAATGAACAGTTCGGCTATTCTCGCCTTTTTCTCCGTAGCCGCCCCTGCACGGCCGAACCGACCGTTACGACCGCACCTTTGATGCACGTGCTTCGGTTCCGAGACGTCTTCTGCCGGAATCAGTCACCGGCAAAAGGAAGCGAGAGCGTGTTTCGGCAAAAAAGCCCAACCGAGACATGGGCACCGCAAAACGCCGTACACAGATTACAGATTAAAGGTGCCGCACAACTTTTCACGCCGGGTTTCCGATTCGCGATAACCGCCAATACCCGCACGACACGACCTTCTTGCCGCGTTGCGAGAGCGAACACCCCGAAAAAATGGCGGTCCCGTGCGACATATGCGTCCTACGTTTGAGAGAACTCAAACGAATTCGTACGCCGCGTCCGTGTTCGCGGTCCGGCCCGAACGTTATCCGAAACATCCTTGGTATTCATTTCGACGACCTGATTTTCGAAAAGGTAAGACCATGAGCGCGAGAGTTCTTGTTGCCGACGATTCCAGCACGATGCGGAAGATCATCCTGCGGTCGCTCCAAGCCGTGGGTATCCCGGAAGCCGTCGAGGCGGCCGACGGCACCGAGGCCGTCTCCCTCTTCAAGCCCGGTGAATTCGACATGGTCTTGACCGACTGGAACATGCCGGGCAAGACGGGCTTGGAGGTGATTCAAGAGATCCGCGCCCAAGACCCGAACGTTCCCATCATCATGATCACGACCGAAGCGGAAAAAGGCCGCGTCATGCAGGCCATCCAAGCCGGCGTCTCCGACTACCTGGTGAAGCCGTTTACGGCCGAAACCCTCCGCGAAAAGCTGGAAAAACACGGCTGCTGAGACTGCCGCACTTCGACCGCACAACCACGGCCGCCGATCGCTCGATCGACGGCCGTCCTCCTTTCTTGTCGCTTGGCCTCCGGTTCTTTCACCTGACGCAACCAGCGACGATTCCGCTGTGCCGCGCTATTTCGGCATGATTTGGACGATGCGTCCTCGGCGTTCGAACCGGCAACCCAACGGATCCAAAACGGCATGCCAAAGATCGTCGATCGTACCGTTTTCGACCTGAAACACGATCGGTCGATCCAGCGACACCCCGGCTTGTTCCAGGGCCTTTTCATCGTAGCGAATGTCCAAGCGAAGCTGCCGTCCGAATTGCTCGATGACTTGTCGCAACGTGGCTTTGGCTTCTTTCACCGTAAATCGATCGAGAGCGTAAGGATCGCTTCCCGGCCGAGGACGGACCGGAGTTCGGCCTCCCGACGGTTGCGTACCGTGCGCGGCGCCCTGCAACAGCGAGGCCGCCAGCTCGAGCGATTCGATGCGTCCCTCGACGATCAATTGCGTTCCCTCGACTTGTACGCGCACATCCGGCACGGCTTGCTTCACGCGCGAGGCTGCCTCGGCAGCCCCGACGCCGATCTGAAATCGTCGCACGTCGACAACGTCGTCTCCCACGGGCAGGAACTGCACGACGCCGTCCGCCTGCGGAACATACGTCAGTTCGAACATCCCGGCGAACAGCGCCAGTGCCCGATGTAACGGCATCTGCGGCAAGTCGGCCGGGGCCAACAAGTCGTGCGGAAACCGGTCGAGCCCTTCGGCACGCAGCGACGCTTGCGTCAGCCATCGAGAAACCACCTCTCGGGGAACGGCCAATCGTTCCCAGCCGCCCGAAACGAGAGTGTTGCCTCGCGCGCGAATGTCGGGCGGCAACGACTCCCAATCGCGACGCCGAAGTTCCAGCAACGTTCGGCATCGCAAGGCAGCCGGTTTCGGGCCGACGTAGACGATCCCGTCGAAGAACGAAGCATCCCCGCCCACCGATCGGGCGACGGCGGAAACCGCCTGTTGCAACGTCGCGTCGTGCAGCTCAATCGAGACCTTTCTATCCGGATCGAGTCGGCGATCCAACAACAAGGATCGCCCCGCCGATTCCACGATTCCCTGCAAACCGCTTCGTAAAGGCACGTCGGTCCAATGAAGCGAGAAGGTCTGTCCTCCGGTAGCGTCCGCCCCTTGCAGTCCCCAGGCCGGACTTCCCATCGTCGCGATAATCGCGCATGCCGAAACACAGACCGCGGTACGAACCTGTTCCGGCAAAGAAAGAAAGACTCGCGTTTTCCGCATCGAGCTGCCTCCGCGGCCGCGTGCCCCGAAGCGTGACGTTTCTTCTACGTGCCATTATACGCCGCGACTCACCGATCGAGAGGCACACCGACCGACGCGTGCAATCGATATTATCGGCATGATCGTTCGGATCGCTACCGCTGCATCGCAAAGCGTTATCGGCAAGTGGCCGTTCCCGCGGAACTTCGTTTGGGATTCGGAAAGATCCAATTACAATCGGTCGTATGGCCTGGAGGCGATAGCGTGCGTCACGGACGGCAACAGGCGTGTTGCACTACACATCCTTCGGGGAGCATCTCCGTGGCTGACGACCGTCCTCGAACGGCCCTTCTCGCCGATTTATATATGGAATACCTGGAGTCGCAGAACACGACCGCCTTTCTCAAGGCGGTCCGCGCCCGCTACAACCAGGGAACTCTCCAGCGGCTGATCAGTTCGTTCGACGACGTGATCACGCGGCGCGCAGCGGTACTCGTCTTGGGATTCGTGGGCGACTATGAATCGAACCATGTTCTGGGACGCGCCCTGAACGACCAGGACCGCACCACGCGAATGATGGCCGAAACGAGCATCCGCAAAATCTGGATGCGGTTCGGTAATCCGGAGCACCGGCGAGAAATCGCCGTCATCGCTCGAATGAATGCGGCCAAACGCTACCGCGAGGTCATCCGGCGTGCCGGTGCCCTGATCGACGAGCTTCCCGACTTCGCCGAGGCCTACAACCAACGAGCGGTCGCCTTTTTCGGACAAGGCGAATTCGCCGAAGCGATTCGCGACTGTCACCAGGCCCTGGAACTGAATCCCTACCACTTCGGTGCTGCGGCGGGAATGGGCCAAGCCTACCTCGAACTCAACGATCCGGTTTCGGCCCTAGAAGCCTTCCGCCGCGCACTACGGCTGAACCCCGATCTCGAAGCCGTCCGCGTGCAAGTCCATCGACTCAGCCGGTTGATCGAGGATTCGTAAAATCGCCCGCTTCCCGGCGGAAGGCACGGTTCCCCTCACGAATCAATACCAGCCCGCATTCGGCTGGGCGGGGGCGGTGTTCCACGACGTGTCGTAACGGGGACGAACGGCGATGTTGCCGGCACCACCCGTACCAAAAGCGATCCGGCGAATGTCGGGCAGCGCCTGCACGTAACGCTCGGGATTCCTATTGAACTGCTCGAACGA
>CAYVVR010000288.1:0-3197 GCA_964454655.1 uncultured Planctomycetaceae bacterium
CGATCGTTTGCGGTTTGTATCGCAGGCGAAACGCCAAGACGGCCGCGATCGGTATCGTGCAAAAGAGGACGGCCGGATATTTGCAGCCCGCGGCCGCGCCGGCGAATAGGCCCGCCAAAAACACCGCGGCAGGCGAGGGCGGGGCGCTCGACACGTCGTGCGACGCGCGAGCTCGCGGCGGCCGCCACAACAGCCATACCCCGGCGAGCAGGTAAACGCCGGGCACCAGGTCGATTAGGCCCAAGGTCGAAACGCGGACCGTCCACGGACACGAGAGCAACACGATCGCCGCACACCAACCGGCTTTTCGACCGCCCAGCCCGGCCGCGACGATATACGCCCACACGGCCCCCAACAGGGCAAACGCAGCGATCAGCGTCTTGCCGATCAGTGCGCCGGTGAGCATGTCGCCGGTGAGGACCATTCCGGCCAAGGGGAACATTTCGGCCCCCAGCGGCATGTTTCCGTAAACGTTGTGCGGCAAGAAATGAAGACACCCGGCGGCGAAAAATTCCTTGGGCGCTTGCAGGTGATATTCGAGCACGTCGAACTCCAGCGGCGGCAACATTGCGCCCAGCAAGATCGGCACGACGAACAGCGCCGCGACCACAAACCACCCGCGGTATCGGGACGGAGCACGGAATTTCGCTCGTACCGATCCGGCGATTGCGCCCGCCCCGCCTCGCACGGCAAGCCGCCCCGCATCGAAGATTAGCGGCAGCATGAGCGCTCCCGCCAGAAGCATCCGCCCGCCCGGGAATCCGAAAACACCGTGCCAAAACACGACCGTCGATAAGGCCGCCAGTCCCAAACCGGCCGCCGTGGCCGCCCGTTCGGTCGATCGCAAGGCGGTTTCGCAACGTAACACGCGCAAGGCCCAAACGCCCCACCGCCAGGCGCAAAAGAAGATCGCGATGGCCCCTGCCGCGATGGGCAGCCGGTCGAACACGTGGGGCCGGGGAGGGCTGCCGAACCACGCTTCGACGAGGATCTCGGGCACGAGGAGCAGTTGCACGATTGCGATCCGCGCCGGAGCACGGCCGCTTGCGGCAAGCTCGGAAAGCGGTGCGGCGAAGTAGGCCGCCAGATAGGCCCCGACTGCCGCAAGACCGGCGATCCAGGCGACCTTCTTCCGCGTGCTTCGATCCATTTCCACGTTCATAGGCGTTCGGCTTGCCGTTTTCCCGTCCGATCCGGCGGATGCCCCCTAAATTTCCGCAATTGTGTATACTAACAAACTTTCGACAGTGTGCCGAACGGACGGCGAGACGCACGACGACCGACACGGCAACAGGCGCTGCCGTGATCGCGGTCCACCGCACACCGGCGGCCTTCGTTGGCGGGAAATTTCGCGGAGGAAGGCCGGAGAATCGGCAAAACCGCTCAAGTTATCTGCCCCGGCGGTGTCGAAAATGGTGGTGTCGGCGACGTCGCGTCGTTCGTTGCGGACTGCCTTTGCGCGAACAACCGCGACGCGTCGCCGGTCGCGCCGGAAATCGATCCCAAACCGCATCCGCCGTGAGGCGGAGGACTCGGGTACGTTATGGCCGCACAACGCATTTCGGGAATTTTCACGCCGATGGTCGTCCCCTTCGACGAGCGGGGACGCGTCCACGAGTCGGAATTGCGCCGCTACATCGATTGGCTGATCGCCAAGGGGGTGCACGGCTTGTATCCGAACGGCTCGACCGGCGAGTTTACCCGCCTGTCGGCCGAGCAGCGCCGCCGAATTGTCGAGATCACCGTCGATCAGGCCGCCGGACGCGTGCCCGTGTTGGCCGGAGCCGCCGAGCCGAACGTCGCCGAAACGATCGCCGCTTGCGAGGCGTACCACGCGTTGGGCGTGCGGGCGGTCGCGATCGTGTGTCCCTTTTATTACCGGCAGAAGACCGACAACATCTACGCCTATTACAAAGAAATCGCCGACCATTCACCGGTCGATGTCACACTGTACAACATTCCGTTGTTCGCTAGTCCGCTCGACGCCGAGACGGTCATCCGCCTGGCCGAAGCGTGTCCGAACATCGTCGGCATCAAGGATTCTTCCGGCGATATGGCCCAGATGATGCGAATGATGGCCGCGATTCGGCCGCAGCGGCCCGATTTCAGCTTCTTGACCGGCTGGGATACGATGCTGTTCGCGATGCTGGCGACCGGTTGCGACGGCGCGACGATCTGCTCGAGCGGTTTCGTGCCCGAGATTACCCAGCCGTTGTACGACGCGGTCGTTCGCGGCGATTACGCCACCGCCCGCGCGTTGCAATTCGCGTTGTTGCCGATTTTCGATGCGGTCATCCAGGCGGCCGACTTTCCCGAGGGCGTTCGAACGGCCGTGACCGTCCGCGGATTCAAGATGGGCAAGGGGCCCCAAAGCTTGGGACGCAAAGACCGGCAGGCGCTGGCCGAGTTGGAGACGCGCTTGCCCGATCTTCTGACGCAGGCGGGAATCACCGACCCGGTCGCCTCGGGCGGTGCCGGCGGCGACGATGCGGCGTTGGTGCGTCGCGTCGTCGACGAAGTGCTGGCCGTCTTGCGTCGGATGTGAGTCGGGCCGATCTTTTCCGGCTTCGCCCGATCGATGCGGGCTACCGCACAAGCGCCTCCCTCGAAAGAAGGGGTTTGCGCGTCGGTGGTTCATTGTCGCCCAAGAGGTACACGGGTAAAATGACTCTCTTCGCCGGTGCGCAGACGTTCTATCGCGTCGGGACGGCCGGACGCATCCGCGCGCGAAGCGACGAATGAACATCTGTCTTTAGGTTTTTGCTGGGAAGAGCGAGGAAATACGCAAGATGGCCGAGGAAAACAAGCTGCGCGTTGCCGTCATCGGCGGCGACGGGACCGGTCCCGAGGTAACCGCCGAGGCGGTCAAGGTGCTCAAGGCGGTGTGCGAGCAGGAAAACATTCCCCTGGAGTTGGAAGACTTCGATCTCGGGGGCGATCGTTACCTGGAAACCGGCGAGATTCTGCCCGAAGACGTCATCGAAAAATTGGCCACGTTCCCGGCCATTCTGTTGGGTGCGATCGGTCATCCGAAGGTACCGCCGGGAGTTCTCGAACGCGGCTTGTTGCTGGAATTACGGTTCCGCTTCGATCAGTACATCAATCTGCGGCCGGTGAAGTTGTATCCCGGCGTCGAAACGCCCTTGGCCGGTCGCGGGCCGGACGACATCGACTTCGTGGTCGTGCGCGAGAACACC
>CAYVVR010000288.1:3207-5715 GCA_964454655.1 uncultured Planctomycetaceae bacterium
CCGAAGACCTGTATGCGGGCATCGGCGGCTTCCTCAAAAAGGGCACGCCCGACGAGGTCGCCACGCAAACCGCCGTCTTCACCCGCAAGGGATGCGAACGCTGCATCCGCTGGGCCTTCGAATACACCCGCAAGCGAAACAAGAAGAAGCGGCTCACGCTGGTCGCCAAGACGAACGTGTTGACGTACGGCCACGACCTGTGGTGGCGGACGTTCCAGGAAGTGGCCAAGGAATACCCGGATATCGAAACCGACTACAACCACGTCGATGCTTGCTGCATGTGGATGGTCAAGAATCCCGACTATTACGACGTGATCGTGACCACCAACATGTTCGGCGACATCATCACCGACCTGGCGGCGATCATTCAGGGCGGCATGGGCGTGGCCGCCGGCGGGAACATCAACCCCGAACCGGGCGGAACGAGCATGTTCGAGCCGATGGGCGGTTCGGCACCCAAGTATACCGGCAAGAACGTGATCAACCCGATCGCGGCCATCGCGGCGGCCGGCATGTTGCTCGAGCACACCGGCCACGAAAAGGCCGGCGAGCGCGTCAACAAGGCCATCCAAATCGTCACCGGCACCAAGATGAAAAGCCAAGCTGCCGGCAAGATGGGCTACAGCACGACCGAGGTCGGCGACCTGGTCGTCGAGGCGTTGGGGTCGGTGTGACGTCGAGCAGCGATATTCGACCGAGCCGGCCGGGCTTCGGATCGCTTGCGGACGGCTTTCGGGCCGTCCTATAATCGGGGCGATTCGTCGGTCGAGAACCCCTTCGTTTCGGGTTCGCCGCACCGGCGGTTTTGTCGATTTCCGACCAAAAACACAAATTGATTTTTCTTCGTAGGAGGGCGTCTCCGTGGCAAAAGGCAAGTATTTGTTCACCAGTGAATCGGTCAGCATGGGACATCCCGACAAGTTGGCCGACCAGATTTCCGACGGCGTGCTCGATGCCCTCATCGCCGGTGATCCGAAAAGCCGCGTCGCGTGCGAGACGATGGTCGCCACCGGCATGGCGATCATCGCCGGAGAAATCACGACCGAGACGAAAGTCGATTACAGCGACGTCGTCCGCGACGTGATTCGTGACGTCGGATACACCAGCGACGACATGGGCTTCAACTACAAGACGTGCTCGGTGCTCGTGTCGCTGCGTCGTCAAAGCCCCGATATCGCGATGGGCGTCGATGCCGACGAAAACAAGGGTAAGCCCATCGGCGCCGGCGACCAGGGCATGATGTTCGGCTACGCGTGCGATCACACGCCCGAGCTGATGCCGTTGCCCATCGCCCTCGCCCACCGCATCTTGAACAAGCTGACCGACCTGCGCAAGCAAGGGGATGTCGATTGGTTGCGTCCCGACAGCAAGAGCCAGGTCACCATCGAATTCGAAGACGATCGTCCCGTGCGGATCGACACGGTCGTCGTGTCGACGCAACACGCCGAAAGCGTCACCCAGTCGGAAATCCGCGACTACGTGATCGAGAAGGCCGTCAAGCCGGTGTTGCCCGAAGAGCTGATCAACGGCGACATCACGTATCACGTCAACCCGACGGGCAAGTTCGTGACCGGCGGCCCGCACGGCGACTGCGGTTTGACCGGCCGGAAGATCATCGTCGACACCTACGGCGGTTGGGCCCGGCACGGGGGCGGCGCCTTCAGCGGTAAAGACCCGACCAAGGTCGACCGCAGTGCGGCCTACATGTGCCGTCATATCGCCAAGAACATCGTGGCCGCCGAATTGGCCAAGCGGTGCGAAGTGCAATTGGCGTACGCGATCGGCGTGGCCGACCCGGTGAGCGTGTTCGTCGAAACCGAAGGCACGAGCACGATTCCCGAAGAACGGCTGTGCGAGATCGTCCGCGAGCTGTTCCCGCTGACGCCCGGCGGCATCATCGAGTACCTGGATTTGCTGCGTCCGATCTTCCGCAAGACGGCCTCGGGCGGTCACTTCGGCCGCAGCGAGCCGGAATTCACCTGGGAGAAGACCGATCGCGTGGCCGACTTGCAAGATGCGGCCGGTCGGCTCGCCGGCGCCCGCTGACCTTTTCGGCCTCGACAGGCCGTGCGACCGGTGAACGGAATGGTCGCCCGAACCGTGACGTTGAAATTCGACGAAGCGTCCGGCTTCCGCCGCGTGTGGGAGCGGACGCTTCTTGCATGCGCCGCTTGGATTCCGCTTGTGACGCTGTGGTTTCTGTGGCGGTTGGCAAGCGGTGCCTTGCAGCCCACCCCGGCCCAAGCGACGGGCTTGGTTCTCGTGTTGCAGGCGGGCCTTTTGGGCCTGCGATTCTTCGCGCGGCGTCGGATCGCCCCGGGGCGGATCGTGCGCGATCCCGCGACCGTCGTGCTTGCGGCTGCGACGACGGGCTTGGCCTTTCTGTTGCCGTGCGCGGCTGCAAACGTCTTGCCGATCGGGGCCGTGATCGTCTTCGCCGTGGCGCCGGTGTCCGTCGAATGGGCCTTGTACCAAGCGGCTCGACCGAGGGAGGGTGAGACGCCCGCC
>CAYVVR010000289.1:0-5709 GCA_964454655.1 uncultured Planctomycetaceae bacterium
CCGGTAAACCGCAACGTTTCGTCGTCCGCGACGTGTTCGACTGCTGGTGGGAAAACCGCCTGGTTCCCTTGCCGGGCTCGGATGATGCCGTCGTCTTGGGTATCGTCAGCGACATCACCGAGCAGGTCCAAATGCAAGAGTTGCTCCGCAAGCATCGCGAGCTGCTGAAGCGGGCACTCGAAGCCGACGAGGCCGAACGCCGCTTGTTCGCCGACGTCGTCCACAATCAAATGGCCCAGTTGCTCACCACCGCCTGCATGAATCTGGAAAGTCTGCACTTGACGATCGAACGCAACGACGATCGCTCCACGGCCTTCCAATTGGTGGGAAGCTGCCGTCAAACGATCAACACGGCGATCAACTTGTGTCGCCGGTTCGCCGATACGTTGCAAACTCCCGTCTTAGACCGGTTCGGGCTGATCCCGGCCTTGCGTGAGTTCGCACAGAACTACCGGCAAGACTACCAAGCGAGTCTCGATTCTCCGGCTCCGCTCCCCGAGCTGCAACTCGCCATCGCCGACGACATTCCCCCCTTGGCGTCGCTGCTGGAGAACGTGCTCTACCGCGGGGCTCGGGTGCTGTTGGACAACGCACGCGAACACAGCAAAAGCCCGTGGGTGCGAATCGAATTGACCCACCAAGAACCGTGGGTAGTCCTCTCGGTCGAAGACGCCGGTTGCGGCTTCAACGCGCAGGAAGGCCTCGAATCGGGCGTCGATTTGATGATCCTCAAGCAACGCACCGAATTACTCGGCGGCGAGTTTCATCTCCACACCGAGCCGAACCGAGGCACATTCGTGCAAATCAAGCTTCCTTGCGTCTCACCGGCCCGCGAAGGAACGTGATCGTGCCGCGAGAATCCGTCGCACGCGGAAGAATCGCGAGGGCGCCCCTTCGCGGACGACACACCGAAAAAAGCCGCCGTCGCCTTTATGCGTTTTTCCGGCCGGGCAGGTAACCGACGCTCGATTGGAAAAACTTCCTTCGTCGCGACGCCGTCCCCTCGTCGGCCTCGGCCTGTTCTTTCAGGTCGCGCAGATTCGCCTCGCAGTACCGGCAACCGACGACCTCGATGTGGAAGCGAATGTAATCGGCGACCGCCTCGTCGAGCGTTCCCAGCAAATACGCCCCCAACTGCGTTCGATCGGGGCAACTGATTCGGTGACGCCGCCAGATTTCTCCCAGCGAGTGAACGCCGGCGTCGCGTCGGGCGTTGATCTCGGCCAGCCGATCCCGCAACTGCGGATCGTGGCGTAGCGCTTCTTCGATGCGGGCCATTTCGTCGGCCGGCAACGCTTCGTCGAGATAGGCTTCGAGATCGTGTTCGCGAAATTCACGCGACATGATTCGCTCGTCGATCGTTAGGATGCTCGTTCACAGGCACGGACCATCAGGTTCGGCTCAACTCAGGAAACACATCGGCCGGAAGTTTCTTCGCCTTGACGGCCGCCTTGAGTTTCGCAGCAAAATCGAATTTCCAATTGGCGATCGCCTGTTCGCCGACACCGAGAAACTCGGCCGCTTCTTTGTTGGCCCAACCTCGCACGAACAACAACTCGACGGCCTTGATCTTTTGCCAGTCGCCGCGGTTCCGCCAGTGATCGATCACTTGGCCCAACACGTCGGCCAAAGCTTCTTCTTCCAATTGCCGCCGTTCGCGGCTGCGGTACACGGCGCTGGCCGCCCGGGCCGAACCGCTCACATCGCATGCCCGGCTTTCGCTGAATTGCGATTCCAACGACAACATGGGACGACGACCGCGACGGCGGAGATAGTCGGTCAGTTTGTTCGAGGCGATCGCGAACAAGTAGCTTTCCAACGACCGGCGTCCGTCGTAATTCGGCAAACTGGTCAGAAAACCGATGAACGTCTCTTGAACGATGTCCTCGGCCTCGTCGCGGTTGCGCAGGCGGTTCATCACGAAAGCCGTCAAGCGTCCTTCGTATTGCCGGATCAGATCGTCCCAGGCCTGCCGATTGCCGGAACGAATCTCGCGGACGAGAAGCTGCTCGCTGGTTCGAGAGCGGGCCATGCGAAAACACCGAGTACGCAGCCGGATTCGTGGAAAAGCCCCACCGGAAGATTGCCGACAATCGACAATTCTCCCGCCGTTCTTCGATGCATCGTAGTCGACCCCCGGCGATTTCGCAATCGCCCGCCGCACGCCGATCGCCCGACTAAGGCCACAAGAACGCCAGCGCCAGCCCGCCGATTCCCGGAATGGCGAAGAGCGCGATCAGCTTCCTCTGAAAATCGCGCGATCCCAACACGCCCGCCAGAAACGCCTTCGAAACCATGTTGCTGACCGCGGCCACGGCAATCAACCGCCACCCTTCGCGGAGAAGGTTTTCGTCTTTCAGCGCCATCCGAGCGACCGAAAGCGTAATCGCGTCCATTTCCGTCAATCCCGAGATCGCCGCCACAGGATACAACCCCGCCGGACCGACCAGGTCTTTGACCGCCGCCAACACCACCAGCATCACGGCGTAGACCAAAGCGAAAATGATCGCCGGCCTCAGATGCGTCGGGTTTTTCTGCTCGGGCATCGGCTCGGCTTCCTTGTGAACGCGACGCCAAATCACCAATGCCGGAAGCAACGTCATGACGGCCAAAAGCGACAACGGCAGCCAGCCGTTCTGTAAGAGCTGCGCATTGACCAGCGATATCTCGAGAAACACGCGGGCGAAGAGCACGGTCGAGGCTACCATGACAATGACGGCTGCCGGCTCGGCCAAACGCGGGGCGTCCTTCGTCCGCTGGGCGTAGCTGACGGTCGTCGCCGTACTCGAAATGGCCCCGCCCAACACGCCGCCGAGCAGAATCCCGGCATCGGCACCCCAAAACTTGTAGATGATATAGCCGGCCAGACTCATGCCGACGATCAACACGACCATCAGCCAGATGTTGAACGGATTCAAGACGTCATACGGTCCGAACGTGCGGTTCGGCAAGATCGGCAAAATGATCCCGCTGATCAACGCGAATTGCATGATCGCTTTGATGTCTTCGTTGCCCAATCGCTCCGCGAAGCGATGCATCTCGGGCTTGAATTGCAGCAGCACGGCCACGCCCGCCCCGATCGCAATCGCGATTTCGATGCGGGCGATCATCACCAGGGCCCCCACGCCGAACATCACCAACACGGCGACACTGGTGGTCAAACCGGGATCGGGCGACTCCCGATGCACGCGCACCCAATTGGGGAAGAACAGCAGAAACGCCAGCGCGAGGAATCCGCCGAACAGCACCCATCCGCCGAACGTCAACGCCAACAAGGCCGAAACCGAGCCGAGCAACGTCAGCAACGGAAACGTGCGCAGCCCCGGCATGTCGGCCTCGGAATGTTCGCGTTGAAGCCCGACCAAGCCGCCGAGCAACAAGCCCAACCCCAGCCGACGAAAGACGTCGGTCAAATCGGCCACCGGATCGATGTACAGCTCACCGACGGCCTCGGCCGCTTGACTTGCCGCGGTATACGCGTGCGAGACGGCAGGATGCGTCGCCGCTTCGGCCAACAATCCCAACATGCGCATGTCCTTGCTGCAAAAGGAGTTTCTTCTCCGAACTCGAACGATCGGGGCGTACTCCCCCCGACAATAATAGGTTGCCGCTTCCGAAAACGATTCGGTCACGGCTCGAAACCGCTCATCGTCCCTCCACGCCGTCGATCACGGCTCACAAAATTCCGGCAAACCGTGACACACTTATGGCATTGGCGACAAAATAAAATCAAAATGAGTACTTCCGCGTGCGATTGCACGCAGGGGCGATCCCCTCTTTTTTCTCGCCTTTCTCCGACAAGCTACGATTGTCGATGGGGCATCGCCTCATCGGAAATGTTAAGATAGAAAACCTTGCCACGGATATTAGCACCTACAACGTTCCTTACGATTTTGCGGAGCAAGACAATCATGCCGATCGGGCAAACCTGTGATGGTCAATCGCCGAGGCACCGTTTCTTTTGGCCGTGTTCCGCGGCCGTGCGGCTTCTCGCTGTCGCCTGGGCATTTTGCCTCGTGGCGTGTTGCGGTGTATCGACCGTATCCGCCGCCGACGTGCCAGGGACCTCGCCCTATCGACGCAGCGTCGAGCGGCTTCTTGCCGGCTATCGACACGGTAAGGCGTTCGATGCCGCCGTCGAGGCGTTGGACGATTCCCGCTGGGCCTCGGTTCAGGTCTTGGCGACCACCGACGGCAATCGCAAGGTGTGGTTGGTCACCCTGGGCGGTCCTTCGGCCGATGAAAAGCCCGCCCTGTTGGTGGTCGGCGGTGTCGATCCGGCCCAGATCGCCGCGCCCGAGGTCGCCTTGCGAATGGCTGAATCGCTCGTCGCCGCCGCCGAAACCGACAAAAAGATTCGCTCGCTGTTGCAGCGTTACACGGTGTACATCGTGCCGCGGCTTTGCCCCGATGCAACCGAGGCTTGCTTCGCCCCGCCCTATTTCGAACACACACGAAACGCCCGTCCGATCGACGACGACGGCGACGGACGACTCGACGAAGACGGCCCCAACGATCTCGACGGCAACGGGGTCATCACCCAGATGCGCATCCTCGACGCGAAGGGTGAGTACGTGCTTCACCCCGACGACAAACGCATTCTCGTCAAAGCCGATCCCGCCAAGGGCGAGTCGGGGAGATGGCGATTGCTCACTGAAGGACGCGACGACGACGGCGACGAGCAAATCGACGAAGACCCGCCCGGCGGCACGAATCCGAACATGAATTTCACGTTCGCTTATCCGCACTACGCGTCGGGTGCCGGACCGAACGCCGTCTCGGAACGAGAAACGAGAGCCCTGGTCGACTTTGCGTTCGATCACCCGAACATCGCGGCGGTCGTCGCCTTGTCGCTGACGGAAAACCTGGCTCACCCGTGGAAGGCGCAATCGAGCGGAGATCGCATCAAGACGAAGCTTCTCCCCGACGACGAAGCCGCGTATCGCCGCATCATCGACGCCTATGAAGATGCCGTCGCTCCCGAAGACGCGCCCGACTCGCAAGGTTGGGACGGCGCTTTCCTCCCGTGGGCCTACTTCCATTACGGTGCTTGGGCCGCCGGTTCCCGCGTGTGGTGGCCGCCGAAACCGGACGACGACGAATCCGACGCCCCGAAGTCGAAGGCCGAAGCAAAATCGGAAAAGACAACTGACGACGCGGCCGACCGGTCGGAAGACGACAAAACAGCCGCCTCCGAAGACACTTCCGAAACGCCGGATGAACAGCAAAAGGAAACCAAGGCCGACGACGACAAGGCCGAGAAGCCGGCCGCGACCGATTCGCGAGGCGAGACGGAGCGAAACCTGATCGCTTGGCTTCGTTCGCAACGGCTGGCCGGCTTCGTCCCGTGGAAGCCGTATCGACATCCCGACTTTCCGGGGCGTCGCGTCGAGATCGGCGGCTTCGTTCCCTTTGTCGAAACGACCCCGCCCGCCGACGCATTGGATACGATCGTGCAACAACACGTTGCGTTCGTAAAGGGCGTGCTGGAACTCTATCCGCGCATCGCGATCGAGTCTGCTCGAGCCGAATCGCTCGGTGGCGGCCTGTTCCGCTTGACGGTCGAAATCGTGAACTCGGGCGAGCTGCCGACGATGAGCGCGATGGGCAAGACGAGCGGCCGTCCTTATCCCGTCCGCGTCGTGTTGAACTTGCCCGAACGTGTCGATCTCGTTCGAGGTCACCGGCGCGCATTGCTGTCGCCGATTC
>CAYVVR010000290.1:0-5693 GCA_964454655.1 uncultured Planctomycetaceae bacterium
GGCACGACAGTCGGGACACCGCACCGCCACGCCGTCCCTCTTCGGATCGGTTTCCGACCGAACCGTCACATCAGACGTCGGCCGATGCACGACCGTCCCTTGTGGATCGCGGGCGATCGCATGTTCGGCCGCCGGAAATTCATCTTCTCGACGCAACTTGCTACCCCGTATTAGCCGGAACCGGACACCAAAAAGAAAAGCTCGCTTGTCGCGATTGTCGGTTCCCCCGCCCTCGCACGTCAATAGGGTGAAATCCCCATGCACGACACAAAAAATCCGGAAGCCGTTCGCAGCGTGCGACGCGACTTCCGGAAAACCTTTTACCGGCACACGCAATCGCGTGTTACCGCGCCTGGGCAAGCAAACGATAGTTCATCATGTCGACGGCAATGGCAAGAACCTCGTCGAGGTAGTAATCGCGTTGGATCCCGTCGTTCCCTTGACCGGCGACCTCCTCAAGCTGTTCTTCTTCCTTTTCGTCGGCATTCAGTTCTTTCATTTGCGCGAGGAATTTCTCCTCGTTGAGCGTAATGGTCTTCTTCGCCCGTTGGGCGAGATACGTCTTGATCTCGCGCATCACGCGTTGAAAATCGCTCGACTCTTGAACACGCTCGGCGGAGCGTTTTCGCAAGTACTCGATCATGCCCTGATCGACGTCGTTCAGCGGCCGATACGGCGCCGGATCGACGCGATCGAACGACAAGGCGTAGTCGAGATCGGCCTCCGAGATATTCTCCAAATGCGACGAAAGCGACGGCAATTGAATGTCGGCCAATACGCCGCGGTTTTGCGTGCTGTCGCCGTCGGGCCGATAGAATTGTTGAATCGTGACCTTCAACGCGCCCATCTTCGGGGCATTGGGAATCCGGAACAGTTCTTGGCCCAAATCCATCAGGCTTTGCACCGTTCCCTTGCCGTGGGTCGTTTCGTCGCCGACGATCAAGCCGCGTCGGTAATCTTGAATCGCCCCGGCGAAGATTTCACTCGCGCTGGCGCTGAACTTGCTGATGACGGTGATCATCGGGCCGTCCCAAACGACCTCGGGGTCTTGGTCTTCGTAGACCATGACGTGCCCGTCGGAGTCCTTGACCTGGACGACCGGCCCGCGATCGATGAACAGCCCCGTCACGCTGATCGCCTCTTGCAACGAACCGCCCCCGTTCCGCCGCAGATCGACCACCACCACGTCGACGCCCTTGGCCTTGAAGTCTTCAAGGATGCGTTTCACGTCCCGCGTCGTGCTGCGATAGTCGGGCAAGCCCATGCGAGCACCGGCCATGTCGAGGTAGAAGCTCGGCAGATCGATCACCCCGATCTTGTAGGGTGAGCCGTCGCTTTTCGTTCCCACCTCGAAAATCTCGCCGTCGGCATCGCTGTCGCTGAGTTCGACTTTCTCGCGGGTGATGTCGATGATCTTCTTCGGTCCGCCGTCGGCCGGAATGACCTCCAACCGGACGACCGTTCCGCGTTTTCCGCGGATCTTGGCGACGACGTCCGACAGCTTCATGTTGACGACGTCTTCGATTTCACCGTCGGGTCCTTGGCCGACGCCCACGATCTTATCGCCCTCTTTCAGGCGGCCGTCTTTGTCGGCGGCACCGCCGGGGATGATGTTTCGGACGATCGTGTAACCGTCTTCCGATTGCAGCGACGCGCCGATTCCTTCCAGTTCCAGCCGCATCGTGATCTCGAAGTTCTCGAGTGTTTCGGGCGACATGTAACTGGTGTGCGGATCGTACGCTTCGCAAATGGCCGTCAGGTACATCTCGAGCAACTCGTCGGCATCGGTCTGATGCATTCGCGTGCGGTAGCTCGTGTACCGACGTTCGAGTTTTTCGACGGCTTCTTTCCCTTCGAGGGCCTCTTTGTCGGCCTTCAATCGCAAGAGGTCGAACTTGATCCGCTTCCGCCAGCGATCGCGGATCTCGGCGTCGCTTTTGGCGTACTCCGTCAAGTCGGGATCGCGAATCATTTCTTCGTCGACGGTAAAATCGTGCTTCTGATGAAGCAACTCGATCGCCAAGTCGACGCGTTCGTCGATCCGCTTGAGGTAGGTGTTGAAGATGTCGTAGGCGAGCGAGATGTCTCCCTGTTTCGCCAACTCTCCCAGTTCGTCTTGTTTCTGTGCGAAACGATCGACGTCGGCTTGCGTGAAGTACAACTTCATCGGGTCGAGCGACTTCAAGAACAAGCCGAAAGCGCGACGCGACATCTCTTTATCGAGTTCGTGTTGGCTGAGGTGTCGTCGCGGCAAGAGAAACGCCACGGTCCGGGCGATCTGGCGATCTCGGGCACTCGGCCCGACCGGATCGGCACACGCGGGAATCGTGACACTGGAAATCACGAACAACCCTAACAACAACAAGATCCGAAGCCGTCCGGAGGGGGCCATCGAACGATTCATTCCCTTCCCCTTCACCTGGAAACAGTGCAAGAACCGAAATCATGTAAGGCAGGAAAGCGGCGTGATCAACGCAAGCCGCACCATGCACGAAACCTGACTGCTGCCCCAATCCCCAACCCATCCGCCAAGAGCGGCAAGCAGGGTAGCCACGTGAAACGAGACAACTTGGAGCGGGTGGAATCCCGTAGACGGATCAGGCAGGTTCCATGTACATCGTACTCCGCCGGGGGTATCCGAACAAGATCGACTACGGCGGTGCCATGCCCCTCGAAAGAAGCCCTTAAAACAGGCAGCAGTTTCCCCCAAGCATGGCCTCGACCGTTAGTTCGTCGGGGCCCAACACCGGCGCCACGCGGCACGACACCGTCCGACCGGCGCATCGGCGGACGGCGTCTGCCGCGATCGTCGTCACTTTGCGAGCGAGCGTTCCTTCGAACAACAGATGCGGCTGGATCACGACTCGATTCGATTGCGACAGCACGCCGTCGATCACCTCTTCCAGTCGCGGCGACGCCATCGCCAGGTAACAGGGCACCAGACGACGCGGCTGCGAATGCGTGCGATGCCGCTCGGCGAATTCGGCGAAACGCCGCTGGGCCTCGGGATGGCGGTTGCCGCGGCCGACGAAGACGAGCGTCGTCTCTTCGGCTCGCCACGTACCCGAACTCGGCCGGGAAGCGTCGAAGGTCGGCACACCGTCGCCACCGGCCAACGCCTCACGAAATCGCCGAACCGAAAGCTCGACCAACGCGGGCTGCGTTTCCAGCGCCCGACCGATCCGAACCGGGACGTGCTCGGCCTGCAAGTCGTGCAACGCCGACCGCACGGCCGCCGGAATGTCTTCGAGCACATGACCTGCCGCGAAGAGCATGACGGGCAACACACGGATCTCGTCGACGCCGCAGGCCAACAACTCGGCAACGGCCGTCTTCAAGTCGGGCTGCGCCAGTTCGAGGAAGCCCGCCCGCACGGGAACGCCGACACGCTCGGCAATGCGCCGGACGAGGACGAAAAACTGCTCGCGTCCCGTTTCGTCCCGGGTTCCGTGCCCGGCGATCAAGATGCCTGTCGCTATCGTCTCGTCGACCACGCCACGATCATTCCTGTTTCGGAGGGCAGCGCCATTCGATATCCAAGCCCTTGTCGGGGGCCACCCACCAGTTGGCAACCGTGTAGGCCATCGGCGTCTCCGCATCGCGGGTGGTCACCAACACGGTCCCCCAGGCGGGAATCTTGAGTTCGTTAGGACCGCCGCCGGAACGCCGCGTCAATTGCACGTCCACAGGCCCCAGATTGTGGACTTCGAAAACCGCCCGGCCGTTGCGATCGCGCACGTGTGGCGGATCGACGATCACCGACGCCTCGAACAGGGGCCGCAACCATTCCTCGCGGCCGATCAGCCGTTCGCCGCCCCAGACGACCGTCCGCCGCTCGCGCAGTGCCTCGTGCACCCCTTCGATGGAACGATTCCCCGCCTTGACGAACACGAGGGTGGCGGTGCGATGATCCGAGGGCGTATTCTGGGTACGCAACTCGGGGGCGTGAATGTCGGAGTTTCCCAACATCGTCAGGTTCTTTTCGAGGCACCAACGGTGTGCCGTGGGATAGTACGACTCGCCGTTGTACACCTCCATGCCGTGCAGCCACCCTTTTTCGAGCATCGTCTGATGCTCTTCTCGCCAACTTCCGGCTTCTTCGCCTTTCCAGGCTTGATGGTTCCAGAAGACGAAGGCGCCCTGCGCGTTGGCGGCCTCGATCGCGTCGAGGAACCCTTCGACGGCCAGCGGCTCGACATCGTTGAGGAAGAGTGCGTTGAAATGGCCGGGCGGTGTGCTGCGGGTGATTTCGGCGCCCAGCGCAATGAGAATATTCTTCTGCCGTGCCGCCCCGACGGCCAACTCGTACGAACGCTTGAAGTTCGTGGGCACGTCGTCCCGGTGCGGCTGGTACTCGATGTGGTCGGTAATCACGATGACGTCCAGGCCGGTGCGCCACGCTTCGTCGACCCGCACGGGCGGCCAAACCAAACCGTCGGAAAAGACGGTGTGCATGTGAAAATCGCACACCAAGGTCTCGTAGCCGGGCAAGTCCGGGAACGTCAGCTCCCGTCGCACGTCTTGCCCCGCCGCATCGAGGCGAGGCAACATCGCCCAAATCAACAGCGCCGCCCAAACCCATCGGACTCGTCGCATCACGGCTTTCTCCTCCCTTTGCTTCGAATCGCAAATCGACACGGTGCGCCTCGGGTCGTCGCCACGCACCCGGTGCGCCGCTCCATTGTTCTTCGGCGAGAAGCAAAGTCAAACGCAATGCGACGGTTTTAGCCGTTCGGTAGCGGTCCCCTAACATAAGTGGCGGTCGACTACAGGTCGTAGAGCGTTTCGTCGACCTTGGGCGGACGTAGTTGTTTCAGCGCTTCCTTGACGCCTTGAACGCCCTTCTTGGTCGCCAACTTGAACAACTGGCTATCGTCGTCGAGCAAATCGCCCATCTCTTCTTCGATCTTGTCGGGGTCTTCCCCCTGTTCGAGGCGATGAACGGCCTCCTGGAGGGCGTCGCCCAATTCAAGCCCGGTCGATTCGGCCAACTTTCGCATCACGTTGGCCATTTGTCGGGGGTCCTCTTCGTCCATCGACTCGACTTCGTCGGCGAGCTTGAGCATGGCTTCTTCGAGCTTATCTTCGTCGAGGCCGGGGGGCAGTCCGTCTTCTTCGGCGGCCTCGTCGGCCTCGGATGCCGCCCGCCCGATCGCAAATCGAGAGGCCGCCCAGCGTTCCAGCCGCGGCCGTCCGCACACCGGGCACTTGGGCCGTTTCTTGGTATTCATGGACCGCGCGAGGAAGTTGTAGATCGTATGACAATCTTTGCAGTAGAACTCGTAGATGGGCACCGCTAAGACCTCCTTCCCGGTTCTCAATCGACGATTGCCGTACGACGCGCGAACGATTTTCGCGCCGCCTATGGGACGCACGACATGGTACGGCGGCGGTTGCAAATCATCCCAATTATGGCATATCCTGCCGGGCGAGTGAGCGCCGGTCGGGCTCGTCGTGTATGCTCCCCCCTTTTCGGCCTGCTCGCGGAAGGCTACGCTTCGGTTCTCGAGCAAAGGGCTATCGTCGAGCGAAAGGAATCAAGCGCATGGAAATCCGCTTTCTCCAACACGTCCCGTTTGAAGGCCCGGCCCAAATCGCCGATTGGGCCGCCGAGCGACGACACCGGATCGCCGTCACGCGCCTCGACTTGGGAGACCCGCTGCCGGAAATCGACACCTTCGATTGGCTGATCG
>CAYVVR010000291.1:0-5690 GCA_964454655.1 uncultured Planctomycetaceae bacterium
TGGCGTCTTGGCGTTGCCCGTCGCGAACGACCGCGTTCGCCTAGTGACGCATCTCGACGTTTCCGCCGACGACATCGCCTACGCGATCGAAGCACTAAGCAAGGCGGCCGCCTGTCGCACCGCCTGAACGCCACAATTTCTCTTAGGCTGCAATGTGAACTTGCCGGTCGCAAAAGTGACCGTGCGGGCGGTGTGTTGTCTCTCGCGGCCATTTTGCCCCGATTTTTGTCGGAAATGGGCGAGAATTTGGGGTTTTCGGTCCGTATTACCAATGAGCATCAATGCCCCAATGCTATTCCCTGCGGGGATCGGCGTATAATGCGGGGTGTGGAGCGGATCGCCGATAGCGGCGAGTGATCGACGGCAAACCTGTGGGCAAGCAAGATGTTTTTCCCTCGAATTGGGGGTTGGTAGAAAGGTTGCGGCGTGGACCTGAGTCGAGACGCCTTGATTGCATGGTTGCGCGAGGATGATTCCGCCCGACTGGCCGAGTTGTGGCGGGCCGCCGATCGCACGCGCCAAGAGAACGTCGGCGGCGAGGTCCACTTGCGCGGACTGCTCGAGATTTCGAACTACTGCGTGCGTTTGTGTGCCTACTGTGGTTTGCGGGCGCCGAATACCGAGTTGGTCCGTTATCGCATGCAGCCCGAGGAGATTTTGGCCTGCGCCCGCAAGGCCGATGCCTTCGGGTACGGCACGGTGGTTCTCCAGGCGGGCGAGGACCCGAAACTGACGGCCGACTTCATCGCCGAGGTGGTGCGGGCGATCAAATCGGAAACGTCTTTGGCGGTCACGTTGAGCTTGGGCGAACGTAGCGACGCCGAGCTTCAGACGTGGCGTGAGGCCGGAGCCGATCGCTACCTGTTGCGATTCGAGACGTCGAATCCCGAGTTGTACGCCCGGTACCATCCGACGCCCGAGGGAAGACGCGACCGAATCACGATCCTGCGCCGCCTGCGCGAGCTCGGCTACGAGGTGGGAAGCGGCGTCATGATCGGCATTCCGGGGCAAACGTATGCCGATGTGGCGGACGATTTGCTGATGTTCCGCGAGCTCGATCTCGACATGATCGGCGTGGGACCGTTCATCGTCCATCCGCGCACGCCGATGGCCGAACCCGATTTTCCGGTGGTGTGTCCGGACGGTGAGCAGGTGCCCGGCACCGAGTTGATGACGTACAAGATGATCGCGTTGTCGCGACTTATGTGTCCGCGGGCGAACATTCCCAGCACGACCGCCTTGGCCACGTTGAATCGGCAAAAGGGCCGGGAGTTGGGGCTGATTCGCGGTGCGAACGTGGTGATGCCGAATCTGACGCCCCCGGAGTACCGGATTCACTACGAAATCTATCCGAACAAGGCTTGCATTCGCGAGACCGCCGAGGCGTGCCACACGTGTTTGCGGGGACGCATCGAGTGGATGGGAAGGGAAGTCGGCAGCGGCCCCGGAACGTCTCCCAACTACCGGTTGCGACGTGCCGACTCGACCGGGTGACGGGCAAAGGCCCGGCTCTTCGACAACCTTGCGGCGGCATCTTGGGATCACATAATCCGAGGGACGGTACCAGTAATGGAATCCCGTGAAACGATCGACAAACCGTTGAGCAAGTCGGCCGTCGATTTCATCGACGATGCTTTCTTGGAAAGCCTGATCGGCGACGATCAACCGCCGGTCGAGCCGGGGCGGGTGCGCGACATCATCGCGAAAAGTCTGGCCAAGGAACCGCTGTCGGTGGAAGAGACCGCTGATTTGTTGCGGGCCGATTCGCCCGATTTGGTCGAGGCGATTTTCGACGCGGCCAGGCAACTGAAACGCGACGTCTACGGTAACCGCATCGTTCTTTTCGCGCCGTTGTATATCGGCAGCCAGTGCACCAACGATTGCCTGTATTGTGCGTTTCGGCGGTCGAACCGCGACGTCGAGCGACGGACGCTTTCGCCCGACGACATCGTCGCGCAAGTCGGATCGTTACTCGACAAGGGACATAAACGGCTGATCTTGGTGTTCGGTGAACATCCCCGGTATTCGGCCGAGTTCATCGCCGATTGCGTTCGGCAGGTGTATGCCGTGCGACGCCCGAAGGCGAACATCCGTCGGGTGAACATCAATGCGGCCCCCATGGATCACGAAGGGTTCCGCACGATCAAAGAGGCCGGTATCGGGACGTATCAGATTTTCCAAGAGACGTATCATCATCCGACCTACGCGAAGGTCCATCCGCAAGATACGAAAAAAGGCGACTACCTGTGGCGGTTGGACGCTTTGAGCCGGGCCTTCGAGGCCGGTTGCGACGACGTGGGCATCGGGGCCTTGTTCGGCCTGTACGACTGGCGTTTCGAAGTGCTGGGCCTGGTGTCGCACTCGTTGTTCTTGCAAAAGCATTACGGCGTCGGGCCGCACACGATCAGTTTTCCGCGGCTGCGGCCGGCCTACGGCGTGCAGTTGGACGACACGTACTTGGTGTCGGACGAGGCCTTCAAACGATTGATCGCGATCTTGCGATTGGCCGTGCCGTATACCGGCTTGATCTTGACGGCGCGGGAACCGGCCGAGTTGCGACGCGAGGTGATGGAATTCGGCGTTTCGCAGATCGATGCGGGAAGCCGAATCGAGTTGGGCGGCTACACCGAGGTCGGCGACGCCCAGGTGATGCAGCGGGAACAATTCGAGCTGGGCGATTTGCGGTCGCTCGACGAGGTGATGCGTCAATTGATGGTCGACGGGTACGTGCCCAGTTTCTGCACGGCTTGTTATCGACTGGGGCGTACCGGCGAGCACTTCATGGAGTTCGCCATTCCCGGATTCATCCAGAACTTCTGTACGCCCAACGCCTTGTTGACGTTGATGGAGTACCTCGTCGATTATGCATCGCCCGAGACCCGCGAGGCGGGGTTGCGGCGGATCGAAGCCGAGATGGCGAACATGCCCGACGACCCGATGAAAGAAAAGCTCCGTGCCCGACTGCAAACGATTCGGGACACGGAGCAACGCGATTTGTATTTCTGAATCGTCGTGCAACAGGGGTGTTGCCGAGGACGGCGCGAACCGATCAAAAGATTCTTGCCAGGCAGCCGCCGTCGACCACGATCACCGTACCGGTGATGTAACGCCCCGCCTCGGAAGCCAACAGCAAAGCCGGATAGGCGATCTCTTCGGGTGTGCCCCAGCGTCCCAGGGCCGTTCGCGAAGCCAAGGCGTCTTGCTGCTCTTTACTCAAAATCGACATGGGCATTTCGGTGGCGATGGGACCCGGGGCGATGCAGTTGACGGTGATGCCGAAGGGCCCCAAATCGAGCGCGCTCGCTTGGGCCATGCCGATCAGGGCCGACTTGGTCGCCGAGTACGCATTTCGCTTGGGCGTGCTGGCCAAGCCCATGATCGACGAGATGTGAATCACGCGCCCCCAGTTGCGTTCTTTCATGCCCGGCACGAGCGCCCGCGTGAGCGCCATGACGCTGTTGAGATTCAATTCGACGAGGTAGTTCCAGTCTTCGTCGCGAATTTCGTCGATGGCTTGGGGGATGTTCCATCCGGCGTTGTTCACGAGGATGTCGATCTTGCCGAGCCGCTTGCAGGCTTCGTCGGCGACGCGGGCGACCTCGTCGCGACGGGAAACGTCGGCGGCCAGCCATTCGACACGGCGGCCGGTCGCTTGGGCGATTTCGTCGGCCGCGGCGCGGATGGATTCTTCCTTTCGGCTGCAAATGAACAGGTCGGCCCCCGCTTGGGCGAAGACGGTGGCCATCGCCTTGCCGATGCCGCGGCTACCGCCGGTGATCAGGGCCGTCTTGCCGGAAAGATCGAATGCCGTACCTTGCATCGTGTGCGTCCTCCGTTCGTTGGGAAGTGCATCGTCGTCAAGCACAAAGGCACTACATGAGCCGCGAGCAGCATTGCCGTCGCCGAAAGAACGTCCATGACCGGAAGCCCGCTTCGACGGGCATTGTGCAAAAGTAACGCGGCGAACGTGCCCGGAGGGTTCACCTTACGAGGAGCGAGCCGGATTCGTCAAGGAGCCTCGCACGTGGAAATCGCGCAGCCCCGACGCGACAAAGCGGTCGCGGTGGCGCCGAACGGCAACGGTCGAGAAGCGGCGGCTACTTGCGCAGCAGTTCGGTTTCGGCGAATTGGGCGGCGCCGTCCGACTTGGCGATGACGGTGATCCCCGATTCGGTGACCACGAAGCCTCGCGCCCGGTCTTGTTCGGGATCGAACCCGATTTCGACACCGGGTGGAATGTGGACGCCCTTGTCGATGATCGCGCGGCGAATCTTGGCGTGGCGACCGATTTCGACTCGCGAGAAGAGGATCGATTCTTCGACCGAGGCGTAGCTGTTGATCCGCACCCGGTGACCGAGGATCGAGCGGCGGACGTTTCCCCCGGAAATGATCGTTCCCAGGCACACGATACTGTCCAACGCCAACCCGCTGCGATTCGGATCGGCAAAGACGAATTTCGGCGGCGGATAGTTCGGCAGGTACGTGCGAATGGGCCAGGCCTCGTCGTACAAGTTGAGTTCCGGATCGACGGACACCAAATCCATGTTCGCCTCGTAGTACGCGTCGAGCGTTCCCACGTCGCGCCAGTACGAATTGCGTTTTCGGTTTTCGTCCATGAACGGATAGGCGAATACCCGGTGGTTGTCGATCAAGGCGGGGATGACGTCGCCCCCGAAGTCGTGACGACTGCCTCGTTTGGTGGCGTCGCGGCAAAGCACCTCGAACAGGAACCTCGCCGGGAAGACGTAAATTCCCATCGAGGCGTAGCAATATTCTTCGTCGCCGGGGATCGGTTTGGGATCGTCGGGCTTTTCTTCGAAGCCGACCACCCGCAAGTCGCGATCGACTTCCATGACGCCGAAACGGCGAGCGGCCTCGGAGCGTTTTTCCCGCAGCACGCCGATGGTCAAGTCGGCCTGATTTTCGATGTGGTACTCGACCAGCTTGGCGTAATTCATCTTGTAGATGTGGTCGCCGGCCAAGATGACGACGTACTCGGGGTGCTCTTTTTCGATCGTGTAGATGTTTTGGTAGACCGCGTCGGCCGTTCCCTGGTACCAGTTTTCGTCGATCCGCTGCTGAGGTGGAACGACGTCGGCGAATTCGCCCAGCTCGCGGCAGAAGTAGCGGTGCCAACCCATGTTGATATGGCGATCGAGACTCATCGCCTTGTACTGCGTGAGGATGAGAATCTTTCTCAGTCCGCTGTTCAGGCAGTTCGACATTGCGAAGTCGATGATGCGGTAGGCTCCGCCGAAGGGGACGGCGGGCTTGGCCCGGTCTCGCGTCAGCGGGTCGAGTCGTGAGCCTTTACCGCCGGCAAGAATGACGGCGACGACATTCCGTTTGTTCGCCATCGTGCGGTCCCCCTTTGTTGAACGTCGCTGGATCCGTCGGGCTCATTCTCTGGTCATTGTATCGGTTGTCGCGTCCGCGTCGAACGTTTCGTTTCTCACTCGGCGGGTAAGTTCTCCCCGTCGATACGTTCCTACCGAAACCTCGACGCAAATGGGGCGATCACGACGAATTCGCCTCAAGTTTTCGACGCCCTGCAATGCCGGCAAGACCATTGCTTGGGATTTGCGAGAACGAGCCCCCAAATCGGATTGCCGCAACGACCCCAGAAAAATAACAGATACGGCCGACAAAAAAGTAAGGGTTCGAAGACGCCCGTCAGTTTCGAAGTTCGA
>CAYVVR010000292.1:0-5043 GCA_964454655.1 uncultured Planctomycetaceae bacterium
GGAAATGGATTGATCCGTCGATTCTCCCGTCTTGGTGGTAGTCATGCGCTGGTCCCGCACGTTCATCCATACGCTCAAAGAGGTTCCCGAAGGCGCCGAGATTCCCAGTCATATCCTGATCCTGCGGGCGAGTCTGGTCGATCAGGTGATGGCCGGCGTCTACACCTACTTGCCGTTGGGCCTAAAGGCGCTCCAAAAGACGGAGCAAGTCATCCGCGAAGAGATGAATGCCGCCGGCGCCGTCGAGCTACTGATGCCCGCCATGAGCCCCTTCCACTTGTGGGAGAAAACCGGTCGATCGAAGGCGTTCGGCAACGTGCTGGTCCACTTCAACATGGTTCGGCAGAACCGCGAGGTGCACGTCACGTTGGGGCCGACCCACGAGGAAGTGATCACCGACTTGGTGGCTCGTCACATTGCCAGTTATCGCCAACTTCCCATTACCCTTTACCAAATTCAAACGAAGTTCCGAAACGAAGAGCGTCCTCGGTTTGGGACGTTGCGAACCGCCGAGTTCGTGATGAAGGACGCCTACAGCTTTGATACCTCTGTCGAGGGGCTCAATAAGAGCTACGACCAAATGTACCGGGCGTACTGCCGAATCTTTGATCGGTTGTGCCTGGATTACTTGCCCGTCGAAGCCGAGAGCGGGCCGATTGGTGGTGATGCCAGCCACGAATTCATGGTTCCGGCGGAAAACGGTGAAGACCGCATCGTTCACTGTGCCGAATGCGGTTACGCCGCCAACCTCGAGAAAGCCGAAATCGGTCCTCGCAGCGGTCAGGAGCCCGACGGCGAACTGGAGAAGCTCGAAATCGTCGAGACGCCGAACGTGGGTTCGATCGAGTCGGTGTGCCGCTTGCTGGGATGTGCTCCCGAGCAGATGATCAAGACGCTCGTCTACCTCGCCGACGGGAAGCCGATCGTTGTCTTGATTCGAGGCGATCACGAGGCGAACGAAAACAAAATCCGGCGTGCGGCCGGGGCCGCCGAGATCGAACTAGCCGATCCCGAAACGATCGAAAAGGTCACGGGGGCGCCGGTGGGGTTTGCGGGACCGGTCGATTTGAAAGCGTCGGTGCCGATCTTTGCCGATTATGATGTGCGATCCATTCGCAACGGGATCACGGGCGCCAACAAGGCCGATGCCCATTACAAGGGCGTGAATTTCGACCGCGATTATCGTGTCGACACCTTTGCCGATCTGCGTTGTGCCGTCGACGGCGACGCGTGCCCTCGTTGTCACTCGACGATGCGCATTCGAAAGGCGATCGAAATCGGGCACGTGTTCAAACTGGGGACGAAATACTCCGAAGCGTTGAACGCCCGCTTTCTCGACGCCGACGAAAAGCTTCATCCGATGATCATGGGATGCTACGGGATCGGCGTCGGTCGGACGATCGCCACCTTGATCGAAACCTCGTACGACGAAAACGGAATTGTGTGGCCGGTGATCATCGCGCCGTACGAAGTCGTCATCGCCCCGATCAAAGCCGGTGACGAAAACCTGATGCAGGCGGCCGAAAAACTGCACGACGCGTTCGAACAGCGCGGAATCGACGTGTTGCTCGACGATCGTGACGTGCGGGCGGGCGTGAAGTTCAAGGATGCCGACCTGATCGGCTTCCCCTTGCGAATCGTCGTCGGCGACCGGGGCCTCAAAGAAGGGAAAATCGAGGTCAAGTGGCGTTGGGAAAGTGACGCCCAAATGCTTCCGATCGAGGATGCCGTCGAGACGATTACGCAGTGGCTCGCCGAGGAACGCGAAACGGGCAAGCGATTCCGCGAAGCGATGGCAAAACGGCGCGCTGAAAAGGCCGAGAAAAGTAAGTGACATCGCCGCTCGCCCGTGTGACGGTTGCTTTTCAGTCCACGGGACGGATGAGCGACTCGGGGACGGGGACCGAACCGTCACAACTGTATCGCGAAGGTGATGGGTGGCGTTCCAGGACGGAACGCCACCCATCACCTTCGCGATACAGTTGTTCGTCGCAACGGTCGGCCACGTCGTTCACTTCCCAGTAGTCGTCGGGCTTGAAGTAGAGTTCTCCGGCCGCGTTTGGCGCATCGACGCTGAACTCGTCGAAGTCGGGGCGTTCTTCGTTTCCGCTTGGGCGAAGGCCGCGCGCAAACCAGTGCTTGGTTCGCAACGCCCATGTTTCGCCTTCCTCGGAAGTGAATTCGGCGGCCATCAATGCTTCTCGTCGTACAGGCGGTTCAACGAACGGACGCCGAACGACATCGTCGAGATTCGGGCGACCGCATAGAGGGCACGACGAAACCGGTTCGTCCTGATCCATCGTTTCGGAGGCGACATCCCCGTCGGATGCCGGGAAGACCAGTTTCGCCAACGTGGGCAGCAAGTCGTGCGCATAACATAGCGAGGGCGAACGCAATCCGGCGTAGCGCTTTTCCGGAAAGCGAAGCAAAAGCGGTACGTGCAGGGTCTCGTTGTAGAGGCGTTCGTCCGGACCGACGACACCGTGTTCCCCCAGCGGGTATCCGCGTGCCGATGTGAAAACGAACACCGTGTTCGGGCGGGCTTGATCGAGAACGTGAAGAAATCCCTCGATACAGCGATCCAGCACGGTGATTTCCGCCGCGTAAGAGACTTGATGCAGAAACACCAGGTCGGGATCGAGCGGTTCGGCTTCCGCCCGCACACGTGGCGGTAGCGTGCTGCAATCGGCGGATGGATCGTCTTCTGAAAGGTAACGTTCGCGGATGGCTTTGGGGGCCTGCCACGTGTGATTCAGGTAATCGAATCGGCAGTAAGCGGTGAACGGCTCGGGCGACTGCGTCAGTATGTCCGCCGTCTCGGCCGCCAATCGCCCGATGGGCGTTTCGCTCCAATCGTCGGCCGGTGCCACCGAAGGCAAAGCGAGCGGCGCGAGGGAATACGCTTCGTCGAATCCCTGCGCCGCTTGCGATTCAAGAATTTCACGATCGTCACTGATCAGGATCGCTTTGCCGTCGTGCAAACGGATTCGTTCGTCCGCCTCGTCGCTGAGCAAAGCAGGATGACGCCCGCTTACCAACGAGCGGAAGCAGCGCAATGAATCCGAGGTCGCCGAGAGGCAGTTCTCGAACAAGAATCCCTCGGCGGCCAAGCGATTCAATCCGGGCGTGTCGACCCACGTGTTCCCGTAAGGGCCTAGGAAACCGGCCTGGATTCGGTCGATACAGAAGATGACGATATTCATGTCTTGGATTGTATCGTTCCTTCAGCCGCTTCCCAGGGAGGGACCGTAGGACGCCCGAGGTTGCGAAAAGCCTCAACCGCCCTCGGGGGCTTCGCCGAAGTACTTGCGTCGAAACGCCAAGGCCACGTTGACCAGCATGATCAGCACGGGGACCTCCACCAATGGACCGATCACTGCGGCGAATGCGGCGCCCGAATTGATTCCGAACACCGCCACCGCCACGGCGATGGCCAATTCGAAGTTGTTGCTGGCCGCGGTGAAGGCCAATGTGGCGGTTTGGGGATAATTCGCGCCCGCCTTCTTGCTCAGCCAGAAGCTGAGCAAAAACATGACGACGAAGTAGATCAACAGCGGAACGGCAATCCGGACGACATCCAAGGGGATCTGGACGATCAGATTCCCCTTCAGGCTGAACATGACAATGATGGTGAACAACAGGGCGATCAGCGTAATCGGGCTGATTTTCGGAATGAACTTTTCGTGGTACCACGTTTTTCCCTTGGCCTTGACCAGAACGAAACGAGTGATCATCCCGGCGAGGAAGGGAATACCCAGGTAGATGAAGACGCTTTCGGCGATTTGGGCGATGCTGACGTCGACCGTACTACCTTGCAAGCCGAACAGCGGCGGAAGCACGGTGATGAAGATCCAGGCGTACACGCTATAGAACAGCACTTGGAAGATGCTGTTGAAGGCGACCAGTCCGGCGCAGTATTCCGTGTCGCCGTCGGCGAGATCGTTCCACACGATGACCATCGCGATGCACCGGGCCAACCCGATCATGATCAAGCCGACCATGTATTCCGGGTATCCTCGCAACAGCAGAATGGCGAGGAAGAACATCAAGATCGGTCCGATGATCCAGTTCTGTATCAGCGACAGGCCGAGAACCTTCCAGTTTCGGAAGACGTCGCCGAGTTCTTCGTATTTGACCTTCGCCAAGGGGGGATACATCATCAAAATCAAGCCGATGGCGATCGGGATGTTCGTCGTACCGACTTGAAACTTGTGGATGAACGCTTCGACGCCGGGAACGAGACGTCCGAGGGCGATGCCCAACGCCATCGCCAAGAAAATCCACAAGGTCAAGAATCGATCGAGAAACGACAAGCCCGTTTTGCGAGGACATTCTTTCGTGATGGTTGCCGTCGTGTTCGTTTCCGACATGATCGGTACTCCGTCGTTGTCGATACGTAAACCTAATGCGATTCACCGCGTCGAATATGCCGCGTGCTAGCGAGATTCCAACGATTCGGGCAGGGTTTCGACGAACGCCCGAATCTCATCGCGAACACGCCGATAACAATCGAGAGCTTCTTCTTCCGTCGCGGCCTCCTTCGCCAATCGAGGCGGATCGTCGAACGGCACATGGACGACCTTGGTGGCTCCCGGAAACACGGGACAATGTTCGTCCGCGTGGCCGCAGACGGTCACGACGTAGTCGAAGGGGATATCCTTGAGTTCGTCGACGTGTTTCGACCGTTGTTGTGAGATGTCGACGCCGGCCTCCGCCATGACCCGGACGGCGTTCGGATTCAATCCGTGCGTCTCGATCCCTGCCGAGTAAGCCTCGATGCGGTCACCCTTCAAATGCCGCGTCCACCCTTCGGCCATTTGGCTGCGGCAAGAATTTCCGGTACACAAGAACAAGATACGAAGCATCGTGTCGATCACCCGTCAATGACAGTCTTTTTGAGAACGTAACGCGATTGCCTTGCGAATGTGCCGGCGATCGGCACAGATTTGGGAATCGCGTTCGACGAAATCAACGGCATGTTGCAACACGTCGGCGGCGAAGTCGGAAAGCGACTCGGAAAGGCGAAAAAAACTCCAGCGGCCC
>CAYVVR010000292.1:5053-5680 GCA_964454655.1 uncultured Planctomycetaceae bacterium
CTTGGCGGAGCACCCGAAGATGTCGAGAGACCGTCGAGCCGGCCAATCCCAGTAGATCGACCAATTCGCAGTGGCAAACGGCGGCCTCGCCTGCCGTCCAAAGCGCGCACAAAATGCGCAATCGTGTTCGGTCGGCTATCGCCGATAAAGGCACGACGACTGCATCCAAACGACGTGTTTCGGAAGAAATGGGATTGTCGAGCTCGGCCGACATCGTCGCACTCCGCCGGAACTCCTGGAGGGGACGAAGGAAATGTGTTGCACTGTTCGCCAATTGGCGAAATGATAGCAAGTTCCACGGTCGGCCAAAAGGGGGACCGTAAGAATCACCGGAGGTTCGGCGTCTTACGGGTATCTCGTGGGGCAAGTTCCATACGTCAGGAAAACAGAAAGTGACCAACCGATGTTTCTTCGCGCTTTGTTGACGACGTGCTTGTTGACCGCCGTGACCGCGGGCGAGCGCAGCTTTGCCCAGCCGAACGCGCGGGCACGTAGCGGATTCGATTTGCAACGGCTCACGATTCCGTTGCAAGAGATCCGATCGGGCGGACCACCGAAAGACGGTATTCCGGCGATCACGAATCCTCGGACCGTGCCGGCGGCTCGCGCGAAGTACTTGACGTCGAG
>CAYVVR010000293.1:0-5670 GCA_964454655.1 uncultured Planctomycetaceae bacterium
CCACGACGGCCTCTGCGGGAAAGCCGCCCAGCCAATGCCGGACGGCCTGAACCCGCGGATCGTTCGCTTCGAGCGATTCTCGTTGTTCGACTTTTTCAAATCCGCATTCGACCCGGGCAAAGGCGGCGTCGAGAAACAACTTGGCAGCCGTCAAGCGGATCGCCGAATAGCGTTCACCGCCTTCGGCCGCCAGAAAACCGCCGTCGGGCCGCTGCATCGCCTCGAGCCGTTGAAAGACCGCTTCTCCCAAAAGGTCTTCGCCCAACCGAAACCAAGCGAGGGCCGCCCAACCAAGCGCCACGGCGGAAGCCGTTTCACCGTCACTACGTTCGAAACCGCCGTTTCTCCCTTGCCGTTCTCGCAACAAGGCAACGGCGGGTTCGGCCGCCTTCCGTTTTCCCCACTCCAAGAACCGAACGATCGCTTGCGCAAGTAAGTCGGTGCGCTCAGGAATCGGATTGGCGTGCGGATGCCCGATCCACCATTCGACGGCGCGCAACGCCGCCGAGGTCCAATCGGTCTCGGGCCAGCGTCGTCCCGCGGCGAGCAAGGCGTACAAATCGGGTGTCGCCCGAAAGAGCGTCCCCTCGGGACGACTCCACGGACGATTCGACGGCGGAACGAGTCGCCCGTCCGACGCCACCCAATCGCGCAAGAAACGCGCCGCCTTCTCGGCACAAGAATCGTACGTGTTCATCTCGGGATAGGTGGCCATCCACCCGCGGACGGCCCCGGCGGTCGCCTGGAACACGTGCTCGGGCAACTTCGATGTCGACAGGGAACCATCCGGCTGTTGCTGCATGCGCAGCCAAGCCGCCAGGCGCTCGGCGGCCTTGCGACGTCCGAACAGCATCAAGGTTTCGAGAACACCTCCGGCCGTTTCGACCAAGATCGGCCGCGCCGGCAAGGTCGCGAAATCGCAAGCGGCCAAATACCGCACCGCGGCCTCGACCGCCTTCGGGTTCGAGCGACGCCCGAATCCGCGAAACAATCGCCCCAACCACGAACCGCCGACGGCGGTACGCCGGAAGCCTTCAAACTGGGGGCTCATGATCCGCCTCCCGGAAAACGACGAATCAGCGGCTGATGCTCCACTTCGCCCGTCGTCGTACCGAGCGATGTACGGCGGCCGCACCTTTATTTCGCGCACAAAAACAACAAACTTTGCGGAGATTGCGTCGGCACGAACCACTTTCGCGGCGTACCGAGTCGTCTCGCGTCGCGGTGCCGTCTCGAGGTGCCGGGACCATCATACGTTCGATCAAGCGGGCATGACAAGCATTTCGGTCGGCATGGTCAAACCTTCCATCAACCCCGTGCGGATCCCCCCATGATTGACAAAACAAGCAGGCCTCTTTAGAGGGGGTGGTATTGAGTGTCACCGGAAATCCGCAGAAAATGGGTAATCTCAATTTTGGGGCGAGCTCGCGTGCCGCCGCTTGCACGCGACGTATATCACTGTTTCAATTGACAAAACTCCGCGAAGTCGCCGTGCGGCGCTTCGGTTGCCCGTCTTTGCTTCCGTCGTACAAAGCCCAGAGAATCGATCATGATCGTAGGCATCCTCAAGGAAACTTTTCCCGGCGAACGACGCACGGCGCTGATTCCCGCTCAGGTGCCGGCGCTAACGAAGGCGGGGTTCACCGTTCGAGTCGAGCGGGGTGCCGGTACCGCGGCCGGTTTTCCCGACGAAGAATACCAGGAAAAAGGGGCCGAAGTCGCCGATCGCAGCGACGTCTTGGCCGCCGACATCCTGTTGGCAATCCGCTGGGATTTGCCCGAGGCCGAAGAAGAAACGCTGCGCAATGCGGTTTCCGAAGGCAAGGTATTGATCGGTACGTGGGATCCGTTGCTGCGTGCCGAGAAGATCAAGGCCTGGGCCGAAAAAGGCGTCACGCTGTTCGCCTTGGAGCTTCTCCCGCGGATCACGCGGGCCCAAAGCATGGACATCCTGTCGTCGATGGCCACCTTGGCCGGGTACCGGGCCGTGCTGTTGGCCGCCGAAGCGTTACCCAAGATCTTCCCCATGATGATGACCGCCGCGGGCACGTTGGCCCCGGCAAAGGTGTTCATCGTGGGGGCCGGTGTGGCGGGGTTGCAGGCGATCAGTACCGCCCGGCGGCTGGGAGCGGTCGTCTCGGCCTACGACGTGCGTCCGGCCGTCAAAGAACAGGTCGAAAGCCTCGGCGGTAAGTTCGTCGAAATCGAACTCGAAAACCAAGAGGCCGAAGACCAAGGCGGCTACGCCAAAGAACTGGGCGAAGAGTTCTACCGCAAGCAACGCGAGATGATGCTCCGCGTGGTCGCCGAATCAGACGTGGTCATCACCACCGCGGCCATCCCCGGCAAGAAAGCCCCGCTTTTGGTCACCAAAGAGATGGTCGCCGCGATGCGGCCGGGAAGCGTCATCGTCGACCTTGCCGCCGAACGCGGCGGAAACTGCGAGCTGACCAAGGCCGGCGAAACGGTCGTCGAAAACGGGGTGACGATCATCGGACCGGTCAACCTGCCATCGACCGTTCCCTATCACGGAAGCCAGATGTTCTCCAAGAACGTCCAAACTTTCTTGGCGAACATGACCAAGGACGGAAAGCTCGAGATCGACACCGAAGACGAAATCATCCGCGATACGCTCGTCGCTCGCGACGGGAAGATCGTCAACGAACGTGTGTTGGAGCGATTGAACAACGCCTGAGACACGCCCTTTCGAATCGAACAGCAACGAGGTTTCCGACCGATCGCCCCGGCGATCGCCGACAAGAGACAGCCGATCATACGGAGCCGTCCCATGTTTTCTTTGTTCGTTCTCGCCGAAGCCCTCCAAGAACAAGTCGCCGACGCAAGCCAAGCGGCTCAACAAGCCGTCGAAGCCGCAGGCGGTCTGCCGATCACCGTCGGATTGACCATCTTCGTGTTGGCGATTTTCGTGGGATTCGAAATCATCACGAAGATTCCGCCCACGTTGCACACGCCGCTGATGTCGGGATCGAACGCAATCTCGGGCATCACGCTGGTAGGCGCGTTGTTGGCAGGCGGCTCGGGCCATTCCTTCCTGGCCACGGCGTTGGGATTCTTGGCGATCGTCATGGCGACGATCAACGTCGTGGGCGGCTTCCTGGTCACCGACCGCATGTTACACATGTTCAAACGCAAGTGACCGAAGCCTGCAACAGGGCTGTTGCCCTCGTATCGGTGAACATTTCTCCCGCTCCCGAATCGCGAATCAGAGAGTCATATCCGTGGACAAGCAATCGATCATCACGTTGGCGTATCTGCTTGCATCGGTCCTGTTCATCTTGGGCCTGAAAGGGCTGACGCATCCGCGCAAGGCGGTTCGCGGCAACTGGACCGGCGCCTTGGGCATGCTGGTGGCGATCGTCGCCACGTTGGTGCATCAAGACATCGTGCGATACGAGGTGATCATCGCCGGGCTGGTCGTGGGGGCCGTGATCGGGGCGATCATGGCCTACAAGGTGCCGATGACCGGCATGCCGCAGATGGTCGCGTTGCTCAACGGCTTCGGCGGCGGGGCATCGGTGCTGGTGGCGGGTGCCGAAATGATCCGCACGCCGCCTGCGCCGGTCAGCGATGTCGCCATCGCCACGATGGCGTCGGGATTGATCGGCGGCGTCACCTTCTGGGGCAGCCTGCTGGCGTTCGCCAAGCTGCAAGAGTACAAATCGTTCCGCAACCCGTGGCGTTATCCTTTGTTGCAACCGATCAACGCGTTGCTGGGTCTCGTGCTGCTGGCGGTCGCCGTATGGGGCGTGATGCATCCCGACCAAATCGCGTTCTACTGGCTGGTCGTCGTGATTGCGTCGATTTTGGGGTTGACGCTGGTCAATCCGATCGGCGGGGCCGATATGCCCGTCGTCATCGCCTTGTTGAACTCGTACAGCGGCTTGGCCGCCGCAGCCACCGGTTTCGTATTGGGCAACTCGGTGTTGATCATCGCCGGCTCATTGGTGGGAGCTTCGGGCGTGATTCTCACCAGCATCATGTGCAAGGCGATGAACCGGTCGATGTTCAACGTGCTGTTCGGCGTGTTGCAGCCCGGTGAAGATTCTCCCGACGCCGACGACGTCTATCGCACGGTCAAATCGACCTCGGCCGAAGAAGTGGCCATGCTGTTCGACAGTGCGCAGAAGGTCGTCATCGTGCCCGGTTACGGCATGGCCGTCGCCCAGGCACAACATGCCGTGCGTGACTTGTATCAACTCCTCGAATCGCGCGGCGTAAACGTTCAGTTTGCGATTCACCCGGTCGCAGGGCGCATGCCCGGTCACATGAACGTGCTGTTGGCCGAGGCCGAAATCCCCTACGATCGGCTCAAAGAGATGGACGAAATCAACCCCGAATTCGCCGAGACCGACGTCGCCCTGGTCATCGGTGCCAACGACGTCGTCAACCCCGTCGCCCGCACCGATCCGAACAGCCCCATCGCGGGCATGCCGATCTTGGACGTCGACAAGGCTCGCACGGTCGTCGTCATCAAGCGGAGCCTCAGCCCCGGGTTCGCCGGTATCCCCAACCCGCTGTTCGCCGCCGAAAACACCCTCATGTACTTCGGCGACGGAAAGAAGGCAATCTTGGACCTGGTGGCGGCGCTCAAAGATCAGTGACCGTCGGCGGTCCAGTCGCGCGGCGCCTCGTGCGGCGCGGCCGGCAGGCGTCTAGCGACCGTCCGGCCGTTCCAACCGGTCGAACAGCGTCGGTCGATCATCACGCGACCTTTCGAATTCGATCGGTTGCGATTCGAGCCAGCGCCGCAGAACGGCGAGCACGTAGCGTATTTCGTCGTCCGAAAGTGCCTTTCCCGGCGCGATGTGATGCCATTTGCGCAGACAATTGCGGCAACACGTGCCGGTGGCATGCTGGGCGACGAACACGGGATGACCGCGCATGGGCGTTTGGCGACCATCGTTTGCCGGATGGGCCGGAGCCAACCGCTGCCGGACGATATCTTCGGCATGCTCCATCGCCCGCTCGATGCCCAATCGCGCAAGGTACGCGGCATCGGCTTGACTCAGTTTCTGCCGACGGCGAAATTGACTCTTGGCCAGGGCGGTGAATACCTCGTCGAGAGGACGCATCGCCTGCGGTTCCCTTGGGTCGAAATCTTACCGTGCCTTCCAGCTTTCGTTTACGCGACAGGATACCCCATGACGACGATTCGGTCGATTGCCGCTTTCTTGGAAGAGTTCGCCCCGCTCGCGTTGGCTGAAGATTGGGACAACGTGGGCCTGCTGGTGGGTGATCCCGAGGCCGCCGTTACCAAGGTGATGACTTGCTTGACGATCACCGCCGACGTGGTCGCCGAGGCGATCGCCGAACACGTCGATTTGATCGTCAGTCATCATCCGCTTCCGTTTCGACCGCTCAAGCGGTTGACGACCGAAACGATGCCCGGGCGGCTGGTCTGGGAATTGGCCAAGGCGGGAATCGCGGTCTACAGCCCGCACACGGCGTTCGATTCCGCCCGGGAGGGAATCAACCGCCGGTTGATCGACATTCTCGGCGCGCAAAACATTCGGCCGCTGGTTCCGCACGAAGCGTCGACGGGCTCCGATTCGGACGAACCGCCCGGTTCCGGCCGCTGCGGCGATCTCAAGCCCCCGCTTCCGCTTGCCGACATCGTGAGCCGTTTGAAAGCGTCGCTCGGCTTTGCAC
>CAYVVR010000294.1:0-5649 GCA_964454655.1 uncultured Planctomycetaceae bacterium
CGCCGTCGGGACCGCCCAGAATCTTCGGCGGCGCCTTCGAAACCGGACCGACCTACCCGGCATCGAGTCGCTCAAAGAACGCTTGCGAAACGCCGGTATTCGGCAAGCAGCATGGTCGCTCGACGGCTATTTGAGCGATTGCGGGCTCGATTTGCGCCTTCGTCAGGGGGACGGCATCGAAAAGACGTTGGAGCAGTCGACCGCCGAGATCACGCGATACCTGTCGGTGGCCACTGATCGCATCGCCGCCGAGGCGGCCGTTCCGTTGACTCGATGGTGGCGACGCATCGGGTACGAAATCTTGCTCGACGCGATGGCCGTCGTCTTGCTCTTCCGGCTCGGGTCGAATTTCTTCTACGAGAGCTGGCTAGCTGAGAATCCGACCGCACTGCTTGGGTGGGATATCTACTTGCTGAGTTTGTTCTGGTTTCTGTTGTGGGGGGCGATTCTCGTCGGCGGTTACGTGGCTTCGTTGGGAAGGATCGTGCGTCGTTGTTTGCGTCGGAATCTCGACGCGTATTTGAGCGATGCGTGGAGAAACACGCTGTTCGACGACCTCGAGCAAGAGTTGACGGCCGTCGATGAATTCTGTTCGACGCTCGAGCGGCTACGTGCAGACACCCGTTCACTGCGCGATGCGGCCGGGATCTCGCGGTAGGCGAGACGACCGGTGGGCAAGTAAACGCCGCACGAGGACGCTTCAATTCTTTTCCGTGCGCCCTTTTAGCTCGTTATAATCGGCGGCGAAATGCCGTGCGCCGGATCGACTTTGGGCGATGATACAAGGCGACGGGGATAGGGTCGCGCGGCGTCGTGCCGCCGTCTTCTGCCATTGATCGCACATAGGGAGTGCCGCCGATGCCGGATTCCATTTTACGAGCTGCGAAACAGGACGGTTACCGCGAGAAACGGGCCGTAGGCCGAGGCCGATTCGGAGCATCTTGGTTGCTGGCAGCGGTCGTTGTGTTGGGATGGAGTGCCGAAATTTGCGCCCAGAATTGGAAGCCGGTTGCCATTCCCATTCGAACGCCGTTTGCCGAAAACGTATCGCCTGCGAATGTGTGGCCGGAATATCCGCGGCCCGATTTGCGGCGTCGCGAATGGCTCAATCTGAACGGCTTGTGGGACTACGCGGTGATCGGCCGCTCTCGTGAATGGAAAGGGGGACGGCTCGAAAACGCCCGGGATTCGTTGTTGGCCGGCGAGGTGCAGCCGCCTTCTCGTTGGTCGGGTAAGATCCTCGTGCCGTTTTGTATCGAATCGTCGCTTTCGGGTGTCGGCCAAATCGTGCGCCCCGATCAAACGCTTTGGTATCGCCGCACATTTCAGGTGCCCGAGGGATGGCGAGATCGTCGTGTCGTCTTGAATTTCGAGGCGGTCGACTGGCACTGCCGCGTTTGGGTGAACGGACGTGAGGTCGGTGAACACCGCGGCGGATACGATCCCTTTTCGTTCGACATCACCGATGCACTGCTTCCCGGTGAAGCCGACCAGGAACTCCTCGTCGGCGTGTGGGATCCGACCAACATAGGCGATCAGGCCGTAGGCAAGCAATCGCTGCCCGAGATGCGCCGCGGATACCGCTACACGCCCACGACCGGAATTTGGCAAACGGTTTGGCTCGAACCGTTGCCGGAAAACGCGGTCGCCGGGTTGCGAATCGTGCCTTCGATCGACGGACAAGTGCGGGTTCAGGCGAAGACGACTGCCGCAACGCCGGGGACGCGAATCGAGGTGGTTGCTTCCGAGAACGGACGACCAATCGCCCGCGGCGAGGGCCCGGCCGAAGACGCCGTCGTGTGTCGTATTCCCAACCCGAAACTGTGGACGCCCGACGAACCGCACCTGTACGATTTGCGCGTGCGATTGCTCGAACAAGGTCGGATCGTCGACGAAGTCGAAAGTTACGTCGGGCTGCGTGAAATAGCGATCAAAACGAACGTCGACGGCCCGTCGCAAATCCTCCTCAACGGGCGACCGATATTTCAGTTTGGGCCTTTGGATCAAGGGTATTGGCCCGACGGGATCCTCACGCCTCCTTCCGACGAGGCTGCCCGTTTCGACGTGGCGTACCTGAAAGAAATCGGTTGCAACATGGTTCGCGTGCACGTGAAAGTGCATCCGCGGCGGTGGTACTACCACTGCGACCGATTGGGGCTTTTAGTGTGGCAAGATATGGTCTGTACGCGAAAATTCGAACCGAAAATCACGCCTGCCGGCGCCCGACAGTGGGAAACCGAACAAGCCAGCATGATCGAGAGCTTGTTCAATCATCCGGCGGTGATCGTGTGGACGGTCTTCAACGAAGGATGGGGACAATACGATACGGAGCGGCTCGTCGAGTGGACGCGATCGATCGATCCGACTCGGTTGGTGAACGCGGCCAGCGGTTGGATGGATGAAGTCGTCGGCGATTTGCGAGATATCCACGATTATTCGTTCCATCCGGCGTTGCCGGACGCCCCCGACCCGTTGCAGCGAGCGTTCGTGCTGGGCGAATGCGGCGGATTCGACGTGCTCATCCCCGGTCACAAGTGGCATGTCGATCAAACGCTCGTGCCGCGGGTCGATCCGCTCGGCGACGGCGGACGTGAGAAATACGAAACACCCGAACAATGGGAAGAACGATACGTCGAGTGGATCGAAGGGCTCCGGTTGATGCGATCGGTGGGCTTGCAGGCGGCCGTGTACACCCAAATTACCGATGTCGAACACGAGCCGAACGGTTGGCTGACCTACGATCGGCGCGTATCCAAGATTCCTGCCGATCGACTGGCCGAATTGCATCGCACGCTGTATGCCGACGTTCCCCACCTCACGCCGATCATCCCGGTGGCGCCGCCCGAGGGCCGGGGCGCGGCGTGGTCCTATCGTCTCGGATCGCCTCCGGAGAATTGGACCTCGGCCGAGACGGAGCCCGAAGGGTTCGACCGCGGATCGGCGCCCTTCGGCAATGCCCGAACGGGACCGCTGGCGGCAAGCACGATTTGCAATATCCAAGAATTGTGCATGCGGACGACCTTCCGAGCGCCCGCAGCCGAGAGGTTGGCCGTCGTCGCCCGCACCGCGGGAACGAGTGAAATCTACGTCAACGGTACGCTGGTGAAACGGCTCGTCAACAGCGTGCACGACGCAGACGTAACGATCTCGATCTTCGCGTTGCCTAGAGAGACGGCAAGGTTGTTGCGCCCCGAGGGGAACGTGCTCGCCGTTCGCGTCGTTCCCGCACAACGCGTGCGAGACGGCGTGTGGCTTGCCGACTTCGGCTTGTACGGAATCGGCCGTTGATCGTTCGCTACCGAGGGGACCTTCAGTCGAGCGATTCGATCCACGCTCGAATACGCTCCACCGCCCGCACGTCGACACGATCACTGGCCAACGGCGGCATTTGGCGCGGTCCCCGACGATCGATCCGATAGAGTAATTCGCTCTTGTCGGGGTGACCGGGAAAGACGACCTTGGAATCCGGCGGTCCTAGTCGGCCTTGGCCGGGACTCCGGCCGACCAATTGCGCTTGGGCAAGCGGAGTCGAAGCCCGAAGATCGGGACGCCGAATCATGCCCCCCGGTTGATGGCAGAAGGCGCAGTTGGCTTCCAGATACGCGCGGGCGAGTGTTTCCGGGGATGCACCGTTCGGCGCGAACCAGTCGGGAAAGACTTCTCGCTCGTGGGACGGCGTGTTCGAAAAGACGCCCAGCGATGCGAAGAAGTCGATCTGATTTTGCGACGCCGAGACGGGACGATTGAGTTGCCGCGTGGTAAGGCCCAACACACGTCCCGCTGCTGCGGTGTGACAGGCCATGCATTCGGACCGGCTGGGATAGTACCACGTTTGCGTGGAGGAACCGGTCGGTGCGGCGACGGATACTTCTTCACGACGCATGCCGTCGAGTAATTCGGCGTCGGTCTGTTCGGCGTTCCAAACGTACGTGTAGCCTTTCCAGCCCTCGGACGTGTTCACCAGTAATCGCGTTTCCAGACGATGCCAGTTTCGTCGGTCGGCCGCCTGCCCGGCGGCACGGCGGGGATCGGCCTCGGCCAACGTTGCCGCGTCGGGTGTCTTCGGCAAGAAAAACGACTTCACGAGGACCGTCCCTTGGGGAAACCGCCACGGTTCGTGATCTCGGTATTCGATCGTTCCGCCTTTGGGTAATGCGATCAGCCGCGTCTTGACGGCACCGTCGGACCAAAGCGGCACGTTGACGTCGTAAGGCAAGACACCCTCGGCCGGCGACAACGTATCGAGATCGGCGAAGATGCCCGTTTTCGACAAGCGACGTGGAAACGCTGCGGCCGCCGAACGATCGATTTCGGCCGGACTGAGCCGGTACAAGTGTCCGTCGAACGAGGTAAACAGCATTTCGCGGTCTTGCGTTTCGCCGAAGGACGATATCGGCATGCCCGTGGCGGCAACGAGTTTGTTTTCCGTCGTCTTCCCTTGCTCGTCGACGCGCAATGCCCAAATGTTGCCCGTGCCGTAATCGGCGTAAAAGTAGCTGCCGTAGTAGTCCTTCAGTCGCTTGCCTCGGTAGACGATACCGCCGGTGACCGAGACGCCTTCGTGTCGAAAATACTCGGCCAAAGGATCGATCAGGACATCGCCGGTTTGTTCGGCGTTCGGTTCGAAGGGATGGAAGCCTTCGCGAATCTTCCAACCGTAGTTGCCGCCGCGAACGATCAGGTCGATTTCTTCGTAGCGGTTTTGGCCGACGTCGCCGGCGAATAGGCGTCCTGTTTCGCGATCGAAGCTCATCCGCCACACGTTCCGCAACCCGTAGGCCCATATTTCCGGGCGTGCCCCCGGCCGATCGACGAAGGGGTTGTCCTTGGGGACCGCGTATTCTTTGCCGGGGTCGCGATGGTCGACATCGATCCTCAGTATCGAACCGAGCAACGTGCCCAAGTTTTGGCCGTTTCCATGCGGATCGTTCGCCGATCCGCCGTCGCCCAACGAAATGTACAGGTAGCCGTGGGGGCCGAATCGAATACAGCCCCCGTTGTGATTGCCGTAGGGTTGATCGACTCGCATCAGGATGCGTTCCGATCGGCGATCGGCCCGATTCGGATCGTCGGGCGACACGCGAAATTCGGAGACGATCGACATGCGGGGCTTTGTCGAGTAATACACGTAGAACCGCCCGTTGTTCGCGTATTGCGGATGGAATGCGAGCCCCAACAAGCCTTCTTCGTTGTGGTCGCGAGAGACGACCTCGCGAATATCGAGGAAAACACGCGCCGATGCCGCATCGTTGTCGTCGGGAAATATGAAAATCCGACCGCCTTGTTCGACGACGCACAGACGGTTCGAGCCGTCCGGCGGTGCAACGACTTCCAAGGGACGTTCGAATTGCAGCCGCGGATACACACGCTCCGCTCGCAGCGGAAGGGGATCCGGATCGGCCGTCAGCGGGCGTGTGTCGATTCCCACTTCGGCCGACGCACCGAATGCCGTCGGCGATGCGGAAACGGCCGGCGGAACCGGCCGAAGGAGGGCGAGAAATCGTGTTCCGCTGACAAACAGCACCAAGACTCCCACCACGGTAAGACAGGCGAACAGCGCAAAGCGATTTCGTCGAAGACGGATCGGCATCATGAAGGTGACCCCGGCGTGATCAAAAGGTGAGATATGGGGGACCGCTTACGTGGAAT
>CAYVVR010000295.1:0-5600 GCA_964454655.1 uncultured Planctomycetaceae bacterium
ATCCTTGGGCGGTGTGCCGGAAGAGGTCCGCTCTTTGAAAGGCGAATTGCAGGAAACGTTGGCGAATTTCGATCGGCGGTGGACCGAAATGCTCGCCGACCGCGGAACCGGCGAGCAGGACGAAACCGTCCGCGAATTGGAAGCCAAGTTGCGCCGCTTGGAAGAAGAGCTTTCGGCGGCGGAACAGGATCGGATTGCGTTGGAGACCGAGTTGGAAGTCGTCCGAAACCGCGCGGCCGAATTGCTCGACATGCTCTCGGAGCAGCGTCGGCAGATGGCCGAGGAGCGCTCGCATTGGTCGGGCGAGTTGAAACGCTTGCGGCGGCTGATGGAGGTGCTTCTCGACCGTCAGATCGACACCGGCGCGCCCGACGATTACGAGGCCGCCGGGCAAGCACGACCGCGGGTGGTCGGCTACGAAGAACAAGAGCGGACGCGGGCGGCGGCCTCCGGCGGCGCGGTCGATCCCGTGCTCGAATCGGTTTCGGCGCAGTTCGAAATCCTGCAAAAGGATCTTTCCCGCAGAAGACGAAACAACACCGGTTGATACCGTAATACCGTATCGGGGCACCTTGTTGCCTGACGGAGAACGCGTATGGGCGTTGGGAATGCAAAATGGCCGGCACTGACGACGATCGCCGGAGGGGCCGCGGCGCTGGGTTGGGGTTGTCTGGCCGCGTCGCCGCTTTTGGGCGGAAGCGGAGCGATCGCCGTCGGGTTCGGTTTGTGGGGATTGACCCGCAAGCCGCGCAGCGGACCGTTTCGGCCCGTCGGCGCGAGTCGTCCAGCCGAACCGCAGGCAGGCGAACCGTCGGATCCTGAAAGCCTCGTGCGATTGTTGTTGGGCCAAGGCCGCTTTGCGTTGTTGTTGCGTCGGCAATTGGCCGAGAACTTGAGCAAAGAACAGTTCGAGCGTGCCTGCGAGGCCTTGGAAGAAAACATGGCCCTCGTTCCCGACGGCGAGGTCACGCTCATTCGGACTTTGGAATTTCCCTCCGATTCGTTGGGCGAAGACGGCGACCCCGTGCCGCAGTCGCGACGCGTCGTTCGCGTGCGACATTTCTTCCTCGATCGGTATCCGGTCACGAACGCCCAGTATCGCGAATTCGTCGTGGCGGGCGGATACGAACAGGCATCGTTGTGGGATCCGACGATCTTGCCGGCGGTTCTCGATTTCGTCGATCAGACGGGCCATCCCGGTCCGGCGTTTTGGAAGCACGGGTGCTACGAGCCGGGCGAAGAGGATCATCCCGTGGTCGGCGTGAACTGGTACGAGGCCTGCGCCTACGCGCGATGGGCGGGAAAACGACTGCCCACCGACGCCGAATGGGTCAAGGCCGCGAGCTGGCCGGTCACGTTGCCCGACGGAAGTCGCGTGCAACGGCGCTACCCGTGGGGCGATTCGATGGAGCCCCGACGGGCGAACATTTGGGGGCAAGGGCCGGGACGGATCGTCTCGGTCGACCAGTTCGCCTCGGGAGTGAGCGTGGGCGGGGTGTATCAGCTCATCGGCAACGTTTGGGAGTGGACCTGGAGCGACTACCGGCCCTTCGATACCGAAGAGGGAGAAATCCAGTTGCCGTGCCCGATGAAGAGCATTCGCGGTGGGGCGTTCGATACCTACTTCGATAGTCAAGCAACTTGCCAGTTTCAAAGCGGAGATCGTCCCACCGCGAGGAAACACAACATCGGCTTTCGCTGCGCGTTGGGCGTGGCCGACATCGTCCTTTCGTTCCCCGGCGACGCGGAGCAGACGGAAGACGACGATACCGACGTCGAGGCCGAAGTCGACATCGCCGACGAAGCGACCCAGGAGATTCCGGCATGACCAAAGGCGTGATCGTACCTCTCGAATCGTACCGCTTGGCGGAATATTCCCGCCCGGTCGATTGCTACATATGCGAGGGGCAAAACAACTTCGATGCCGAGTTTTGCCGGTATTGCGGTGCGCCGATCGCGTTGGCGCACCAGGCCGCATCGAGCAGTCGGGAACCGCAATTGGTGGCCATGATCGGCGCCAGCGGAGTCGGCAAGACGGTATACCTGGGCATGTTGATGGACATGCTGTCGCGGCAACCGAACCGCATTCAGCTTCTCGCCCGCGGCGCGTTTTCGATCACCTTGCAGCAAACGACCATCGCCGCGTTGGCGCGGTGTCGGTTTCCGGCCAAGACTCCGAACGAACCGGACCGTTGGCATTGGGTACACTGCGAAATTCGCCGTCCGCGACGCCGACAACCGATCAACCTCATCATTCCCGACATGGCCGGAGAAGCCTTGCTCGAAGAGGTCGATCATCCGAACACGTATAAGGCGATCGCAAACTACATGCAAAAAGCCACGGCCGCACTCGTGCTGATCGACGCGGCCAAGATCAAAGAAGGCAACCGCAACCAAGAATACTTCACGATGAAGCTGGCCGGCTACTTGGCCGAACTTGCCGCCGGCGGAAACGCCAAGGCCTGGCGAAAGAAACCCGTCGCCTTCGTATTCACCAAGGCCGACCAGTGCGACGAATGTCTTCGCGATCCGGTGGGGTTCGCGCAGTCGCGGGCGACCGGTTTGTGGCAGCAGGCCAAGGAACGGTTTCCCAACAGTCGATTTTTCGCGGCGACCGTTACCGGGGCATGCGCTTGGCATGTCAGCCCCAGCGACGGGCGGACGTTCGTCCCCCTGAGGATCGAACCGCACGGCATTGTCGAGCCGTTTTTCTGGCTGCTCGAGGGACTCAAGTAGTCGGCTCGGCGGCCGATAACCATATGCCGGTCGATCGGCTCGCCTCGGCCGGACACGAAGACAAGATCGTTTCCGTTCGTCCGGACCGATCGCCGAGAGCGGTTCGGACGGCGGAATCGGGGCAGTTTCGATAGCTTCTTTCCGGGAACGGCGGGAATCATGGAATTCGTGGAACAGGCGGTTTTCACCTCGGCCGAAACGGATACGCGCCTCGGTTACCAGCTTGTCGGGGCAGGGCAAGGAATCGAGGAACGGGATCTCCGCGCACTGGCCACCTGGGGGCCGTCGCACGACGGATTGGCCCCGCACGCCGAGCGAGCCAGCGTGAATTTTCACGCGTTACCCAGCGGCAAGTATGCCGTCAGCCGAAGCTTGATCCACGGCCGCGAATACAGCGGTCGGGGCGGCGGGCGGCTGTACACACAATATCTGATCGTCGATCCGCCCGTGCTGCGCAAGTTCGCCAACAACCCTTTCGCCTTGATCAACGCGGCGATCGCCTCGGAAGCATTGCGGTTGTACGATCGCGTGCCGCGGGTGTTGGAACCGATCCGCATCTTGGGACGAGCGGCCGATCTCGACGTGCCGTGTGTCGAGCGGGCCATGCATCGCTTCGGTCCGCAGTGGTTTCCGATCGCGGTCGAGCTGTTGCTGGCGACAGACGTCCCGGTGGCCGTCGCCGGGGGCGAGTATCTCGACAAGTGGGTTGCCGCCTTGTTGCATCTGTTGCCGCCTCCGTGGCGAACGCTGATCAGCTTTTCGACCGGATTGCGTTTTTCGGTACATCGCCCGTTTCGGCTCATTACGACCGCCCGCGGCAGCACCGACGCCGGCGTGCTGCAACGTCGTTACGGATTCCAAGTTCTCGACGTGACCGCCGAGCCGCCTGCGGGATTGACGTTGTCGCACCCGTGGGCGAGATTTCTCGATCGCTTTTTGCGGCGTCCTCGCTTGATCACCTTGAAGACGCTCTACCGGCGTTTGCGTTCCGTTCACGAAAGCGACCCGGCGGCGTTCGAAGCGTGGGCGCACGACGTGTTGCAAGAGACGTTCGGTGCACACGCCTCGGGGGCGGCGGTGCGCAAGCTACGCGACCGGGAACCGGCAACGCCGGCGGGAAGCGTCGAGACGCGGGCCGTCGAACGAACGTCATTGTTCGCAAAGGACGACGGCGATCCGCCTCGTGAATCGGAGGATGAAGCCGGAACGTGTCGTCTTTGTTTGGCCGAAGGCACGGCACCGGAGGCCGACGACGCGTGGGAAACCGTGGGGCCCGGGGGGGCTGCGATGCCCGACAATGCGTGCATCGGTGGAACGTTACCGCGCACGAACATGCGAGCTTCGGGCGAGTCGAACACGACCGGAAATCTCGCGCTGGCGGCACAACCCCGCGTCGAGGAGAGGCCGCGTCCTAAGCCTCGTCCCGATGAACCGTGGGTGATCGAGCGTCTCGAATTCCTCGACGATTTGGTCTTCGAGGCGATCAAGGGCGACGACGAAGCGATGCAGCGGCTGTTTTCGGTATGGCCGCAGATCCGAGACGAGCTGGGAATGGAACTTTTGGCCGAAGCCTGTGCGCAATACCTGCGATTCGCCGGCAGCGTGTGGGAGCGAGGCCTGGCCGAGGAAGATGAGGCCGGACTCGACGCGGCGTTCCGCGCACTGAACGTCACCGAATTGCTGTTCGACGGTCGCTGGTAGACGGCGTTCGTCGAAGAAAAGCGAGCACAACAACATGAAAAGGGCGTCCCGTCATCGAGACGCCCTTTCTCCAGTTTGCTCGTTCGCTTCTGGGCGATGGCTTGCCCGATGGTGGCTCACCGTCCCTTGTCGGGAGCTCGGCGATCGGTGTTTCGAATCATGCCGGGGCGGGCCGCTTTGTTCATTTTGGTGGGCTCCGCATGCCTGCGGTCATGTTCGATCGTGTCGCCGGTTCTCGACGAGAGAAGCGAATTTCAATTTCTTTCTTTACTCAGTTGCAACCGCAAGCCGGTTCGCAGGCGGGCTCACAAGCCGGTTCGCAAGCCGGAGCGCAGCAGGCACGCTTGGCGGCGCAGTGGGCCTTGATGCGGGCCAACAGTCCCACGCGGCAGCAGGGATCGCAAGCAGGCTCGCAGGCCGGTTCGCAAGCGGGTTCACAAGCCGGTTCGCAGGCGGGCTCGCAAGCCGGTTCGCAGCAGGCACGCTTGGCGGCGCAGCGGGCCTTGATGCGGGCCAAGAGACCCACGCGGCAGCAGCAGGGATCGCAAACGGGCTCGCAGGCCGGTTCGCAAGCGGGTTCACAAGCCGGCTCGCAAGCCGGAGCACAAGCAGGCTGACAACAAGCCTTGTGGAACAGACCGGCGTTTGCCGAAGCGGCGAAGACGAAAGCCGCGGCAACCGCCGCCACCGACAGGAGGGCAGTACGCTTCATCGGAAACACTCTCCTTTAACGAAGGAAAACTGGGAACGTTCGAAGACACCCGGAAGGCGTCCGAAACGACGCCATCCTAGCTGTTTCTATCGTCGTGCCAAATTGCGGCAATTAGCTAGATAGCCTGCTTTTGCTGTTTTCTCGGCACGGTTCGGTCTGACAGTGCTGGTGTTTGCGACCGTGATTAATGGGCGGGTTGTAAGGGTTAAGGGGGTTGTTGGGGTTGCTGGCCGGTTGGCGGGGTAAGCGTGGGAGGTTGAAAGGGTTATTCCTTCAAGCACACCAATATCATGGCTCCTCGACCGGCTAAAAGCAAGTCTACGAAAGAAAAAGGTGAAATGTGCCGGATCGGCTGCTCGCAGAAAATGCGAATGCTGGCGGTTTTGCGGAATGCAAGTTCGGGTTGTCGCCTACGGTATATGGGATGGGTAGGGTTCGTCGAATGGCCTGT